>JAGQJP010000595.1 GCA_020430585.1 Myxococcales bacterium
ACCAAACCGTTCCAGAGCGACTACGAGTGGGTCCTGCCCAACGGCGACGGCGGGCGCCGCAACGTCGTGGCACACTGCACGCCCTTCGGTATCGACATGGGCAATGGGGTGCTCAACGACGTTCCGTGAGCCTTTTGATCTGACGTGATGACTCGGACAAGGAGAGCATGAGTGGAAGCGGTTCTAGCCAGACGATCGACACGATGGCCACGGCGCAGCGCGAAGCAGCGCCACCTCGGAATACGGCGGACTCCCTCGGATGAGCCACGCCGAGAGCCCTGGATCAGACGACGACGCAGACCGTGGGTCGAACGAACGGGGGCGCCCTGGGCGCTCGTCGGCGCGCTCGTCGTCTGGCTCGCCAGCGCCGGTACGGCCCACGCTGGCGCGTGGATGCGCGACGCCGGCCATTTCTACATCAACTTGAGCTACAGCAACCTCTCGGGGACGTCGTTCTTCGGATCGAACTTCAAGAAGGTCAAGATCAACCGCTACACCCAGCACGACTTCGGCTTCTACGCCGAGGTCGGCGTGGTCTCGCGCTGGTTGACCCTGACGCTCGACGGACAGCTCTATCGCCGCAACGTGCTCTCGGGACAAGGGAGAACCGAGGGGATCGGCGATCTGCGCCTCGGATTCTGGACCGGGGCGATCGTCAAGCCGGTGCGCCTCTCGTTCGGCGTGCTCGTCGGCCTTCCCGCTGGCGATCGCGCCCCCGACGGGCCGAAGAGCGACCCCTTCGCCGATCAAATCGCCAAGTCGTTGCCGACGGGGGATGGCGAGTGGGACGTCGAATTCAAGGCGTCCCTCGGGTACAGCTTCGGACGCCATCGCTACTGGCCCCTCGAGCACTACCTGACGGCCGAGGCGGGCTATTGGTTGCGCACGCGCAGCATCCACGACGCCTTCACCTACAAGCTCGAGATCGGCACCAAGTTCCCCTGGACCTTCATCGACCGCTTCTGGTTCGTGATCCGCCTTTTCGGTGTCGAGTCATTCGCCTCGAACGCCCAGGCCGCCAACTCCTTCTCGGGACTCGGCGACGGGGTGACCTACACCTCCTTCGCCTTCGAGGTAATCATCCGGATCTACGCCGGCTTGTCCGTGTCCTACGGGCTCGACACGGCCTTCCGCGCCCGCTCGGTGATCTCTTCGCTTCACCACAAGGTGAGTATCAGTTACGATTTCTGAGAGATGTTGCCTTCAATCGACAGCCTGAACTGCTTCCTCGAAGCGGCGCGCCACCTCAACTTTCGCGCCGCGGCGAAGGTGGTCTCGCTTACGCCGGCGGCCTTCGGCCAGCGGATCAAGCAGCTCGAAGAGCAGTTGGGCTGCAAGCTCTTTCATCGCACGACGCGCGAAGTGGTGCTGACTCGCGAGGGGTTGGCGCTGGTACCCTACGCCCAGCAGGTGCTCCAGTCGGTACAGATGTGCCTGCGCGCTGGCGACGGAAGCGCGGGCCCGGTACCGATGGAGTTGGTGATCGGCACACGCCACGAGCTCGGGATGAGCTGGCTGTTACCGATGCTCGACGACCTCGAGGCGAGCCACCCGGGGCTGACGCTGCAGCTCTACTTCGGCTCGGGACCCGACCTGATGGTCCGCGTTCGCTCCCTCGAGATCGACTGCGCGATCAGCTCGTCGGTGATCACCGACGCCAAGCTCGACTTCGCCCGGCTGCACAAAGAGGACTACGCCTTCGTCGGCACCCCCGAGCTGCTCGATGAGCGCCCGCTGAACACACCGAGCGACGCCAAACGACACACCCTGATCGATGCACACCCGCGTCTGCCACTTTTCATGTACTACCGTGGCGCGCCGGGCGCGTATCCCGACCTTTCCTTCCGCGAGGTCCGTCGCCTGGGGACGATCTCGGCGATCCGCGAGTGGGTCCTCGCGAGCCGCGGCGTCGCCGTGCTTCCGCTCTACCTCGTCGCGCCGGATCTCGAGGCGGGTCGCTTGCGTCGCGTTTTCGCCGAGACGTCGCTGACCTTCGACCACTTCCGCCTGATCTTCCGCGCCGACGATCCCCGAAAATCGGTGTACGGTTCCCTCGCCCAGCAGATGTTGCGGCACCCGCTGCGCTGAGCCCGTGAGGCGCCACTCGACGCGCGGAAGCCACCGGCCCCATTTCTCGCACGCCATCACCTCGAGTATCCGGGTCCGATCGCGTTTCGTAGGTAGTTCGCCCGGGCCGTCGGCCAGAGCAGGCACTGGGTGCCCGAGCCAGGGACGCGCCAGATTTGCATCCCCGCGCCGAAGCTCTGGATCACGATCTCCAGCTCCCCGTCTCCGTCGAGATCGCCGACGGTCGGCGCTGCGGGATATCCAGCACCATTGCCGTTGGTCCCGACGGTCAGCGGAATGTCGTGGAGCAGCGTACCCGCGCCATCGAGGATTACGAGGTAGCCCGCCTTCGAATCCTTCGGCACCCCCCACGTGGTGAAGAGTAGCTCTGGCTTGCCGTCGCGGTTCAGGTCGGCGACGACGACCTCACTCGCGTAGAGCAGATCACGTCCGTGGCGGTAGTCATACTTCCAGGCGATCGTGCCATCGGGATTGATCGCGTGGATATAGCCATCGTTGAGGGCGGCGACGATCTCCGGGCGCGAGTCGCCGAGAATATCGACCACCGTCGGAGCGGGGATCCCATCCGGGGGATACCAGCCAGACGGGCGTTTCTGCGGCGCGCCGCTCGTCGGTGGTCGCTCGAAGCCGGGGAAACGCATCGCCGATAGCTGCGGGTCGTGAGCGCCGTAGTAGACCACGAAGGGGAAGAACTGCGTCTGGTAGGGCTCGTTCATCTCGGCGTTGGGAATCCCGATCACCTCGTTGAGCCCGTCGCCATCGAGGTCGGCGACAACGGGCGGCGAGGCGGTCCATTGCAACCAAATCGCCGTCGTCGGGCTGGGCCACTCGCCTTTGTGCAGGCTGTAGTGCTGCTTTTCGATCTCCGGGTCGAGCCAACGGATGAACTGGCCCCAGCTCATCCGCGCGCCGTCGCACTCGGATGAGCGGTTGCTGAAGAAGGGAGAGCTCAGGATCGCGGTGCCGTCGTGCTTGAAGGCCTGGATGTGGTGGTTGTCGTAGGTCACGATGATCTCGAGCTGTGGATCGTTGTCGATGTTGCCGATCGCGACGTTCAAGCCGTAGGCGCCATACCCGCTGTGACCACAGCCATTCGCGTCGAGGTCGCCACCGAGGCCGGTCTGTCGGTTGTAGCGCGGCCAGGCGTCGTAGCCGCTCAGGCCCTGGGGCTGGTAGAGCTCGCCATTCGGACGATAGACGTAGACTTGCGCACCGTCGCCATCCTGTGTGGTGGTCACGACGATCTCGATCGTTCCATCGCCGTCGAGGTCCGCCGCTGCCATCCCCCGCACTTCGACGGACTTGTCCTCGGGTAGACAGGCCTTGACCGGCCAGCCCTTCTTGATCGAGAGCGTCCCGCCCTTGTACTCGTACGCCGCGACGGTGCACTCCGAGCCGCCGACGACGATCTCGACGATTCCGTCCCCATCGAGGTCTGCGATCACCGCGGGCGCATAGACGCGTCCCTTGTGATACTGATCGGTTTTGATCCGCGAGAGCTCCTTGCCCGTCGCATCCATCACGAAGACGTCGTAGGTCGTGGCGACGAGCTCCATCTTGCCGTCGCCGTCGAGATCGATGATCGCCGGTGAGGCGAACCACGCCGTCCCCGTTCCGCTGATTGTCTTGACCAGCGTCGGCGCCTGGACCGGAGCGGTGCCTCCTTGGCTGTCACAGGTGGCGACCGTGAGGTTCGGCGTCGCATCGGCGGGCACGCAGAGGCCACCATCGCACTGGAAACCGTCGCGCTCCGAGAACGCCGTCGACGATTTCGCGCTGCAGCCCGCGGCGCTGCACGCCCACGCGGCCCAAGCGGCGAGCGCACCAAGTGCCACGATCCAACGTCCGGTCCG
>JAGQJP010000596.1 GCA_020430585.1 Myxococcales bacterium
CCGTCTCGTCTCCCAGCGTCGTCGGCGATCGACTTTACGCACCTCGCCTCCGAAGCGTTTTCCTCTTGCAGACTGGGCGGTTCCACACGTCGCGAGCCTCGACCGCTGCGGACTCTTGTGCAAAGCCGACCACCCGAGCACGCCGGTCCGGGCCGAACGGCGCGCGTAATAGCTCGAATGGAAGAGCAAAACCCTGAGGCGACACTCTGGCACGATCACTGCTGATGAGCGTGGCGTACGGTTCAACCCCAACGTTTCTGAGGAGAAAGCAGATGAATACATCACGTCGAAAATGGGTCATGACGTCTTTCGGATTGTTGGCGCTCTGCCTCTTGGCTCTCTCCGCCTGCGGTAAAGAGGGCCAGATCGCCCTCGAGGAGCGTCCGCTGATCGGAGGCACACACACCGAAGAAAACCTCTTCAGATCTGCGCTGTACCTGGCGCCCCCGACACGCTCGGGCTGTTCGGCCGTCCGGGTGAGCGAACGCCATCTCTTGACCGCTGCCCATTGCGTCCTCAAAGAGGACCAGGACGACTTCGGCCGCCTGTACCTACCGGAGATCGACCCGAGCTTCGCGCCGGAAAGCGCGCTGCCATACGTCAACGAAAGCGACTATACGAAGACCAATGGCCCCTACACACTGACGGTCAAGAGAGTGTACCTGCACCCCAATTGGTCCCGATTCGTCCATGGAATCTATCGAGCTGAGCTTTGTGG
Source organism: Myxococcales bacterium (assembly GCA_020430585.1). Classification (GTDB taxonomy): domain Bacteria; phylum Myxococcota_A; class UBA9042; order JAGQJP01; family JAGQJP01; genus JAGQJP01. Next base: position 719 of record JAGQJP010000596.1, read on the forward strand.
ATCGGTCATGACCGACTACTTTCACTACCCCTACCCCCCTGACCTGGCGCTGATCGAGTTCGACCCGAACAGCCTGAAAACGGCCATGGTCTCGATCGCCAAGGTCGACGCGTCGTTTCAGTCCCCCAATCGTGTGGTGCATCTGTCGGGGTTTGGCCAGACGACATTCGGCGCCGATCTTCCCTGGCCGCCACCCGGTCTCTCATTCGGGAAGGATGGGATCTCGGACTATCTGATGAACTACAACGCCTGGGACGTGAGCTACTTCTACACCGACGCGCCCGGTGCGCTGGGCGGCAAATACGAGCTCTCGCCTGCGGACGAGGGCGGTCCAGCGTTTCGCTACTTCACCGACCCGAAGATGAACGGCAAGTATGTCGTCGGAATCAATTCATGCACGGTATTTTTCGGGTTTTCCCACGGGGTCTCGATCAAGCGGAACGCGATCACGCGCCTGGACACCAACGAGCATCACGACCCAGCGCTCTGGCTCTGGTCGATTCTTCCAGGCGGTCAGGTGATCAATCGAGACGCACGAACGCCCGTTCGCAACTCCTTCGACGACGGGCACTAGCCACTTGCCTCAGAGGAGGATCCCGCGGCCCCCGATGACCGAAGCACCCACCACCGGCTTCCAACCTCGACGCCTCGTGTCGTCGGCGATCGTCGAACGAGCGATTTTGCCTCGCCACCCCGCTCCGAGAATGATAACGTGGGCATCGCGAGGAGCGTCGCCGTCGGGCGCACGGAGAGATTGGGCGACACGCTCTCTCCTCGCGTACCGTCACCGATTGATCACGGGGCTCACGAGTGTCGTCGCCACTTCCACCGACACGATTGGCCGGGCGCTACACGTTGATCGAGGCGATCGGCGAGGGCGGCATGGGGCGGGTCTACCGCGCACACGACGAACAGCTCGACCGAGCGGTCGCCGTCAAGGTCCTGCGCTCCGACCTCAACGAAACGCGGGTCAAACGCTTTCAGCGGGAAGCACGCGCCGTGGCGCGCCTGAATCACCCCAACATCGTGACGATTCACGATTCGGGCGAATCGGATGGAGCGCGCTTCATCGTGATGGAACTATTGGAGGGGGCTGACTTGGCGACCACGCGACGGCTCTCCCCTGCGGCGCTGGTCCGCGTCGTGATCGGCGTCTGCGAGGCGCTGGAAGCGGCACACGCCCAACAGATTGTCCACCGTGACATCAAGCCGCAGAATATCCAGGTGTTGCCCGATGGACGGGTCAAGCTCCTCGATTTCGGTCTAGCGCTCGTCGCCGACAACGAGAAGCTGACGCAGAGCGGCGACACCGCGGGCACGCTGCTCTACATCACCCCCGAACAGATTACGGGCGCGCGACCGACAGCGCTGTCGGACCAATACTCGTTGGGCCTGGTCACCTTCGAGTACCTCGCAGGGCAGCTTCCCCACCCCGGGACGAGCATCAATCAGCGGGTCTACGCCCGTCTACACACTCCCCCACACTCGCTGGGAGAGTACAGCGCACTACCCGCCACGTTGGTTTCGGCGATCGATCGTGCGGTCGCTCGCGACCCAGAGGAACGCCATCCGACGATCGCCGCTTTCCGAGAGGCGCTCGAACGCGCGCTCCCGACGCTCGACACTCCGACGTCGCAAGCGTTGCCTCTGCCAGCGCAAGCGACACCCGAACTCTCGCCAACGGCCCTCGATGGGTCCGTGTCACGCGATTCCGCGCCCCTCGTCACGGCGAGCGAGGCGCAAACCAACGTGCAAACCGGCGGGCAGCCGCTCTTTCGCTGGACGACGTTCGTCGTTACCGCCTTCGCGGCGGCCCTCGCCATCGGTGTCACCCTCGTCGTCGTCTCGATTAGCAACCCGCGATGGACGGCGCAGCGAGGGAGCGATCCAGCCGATACAGCGAACCACAGCGCGGACACGCTCGATCCATCCCGGCGCAGCATCGAGAGTGACCCGACGACGACGGCGCCGATCCCCGACGCCACCTCGGCGCCAAGACCGCCGTCACGGATCCCGCGCATCATCGCGCCGCGCCAACCGGAGCCGACGACGCTCGGCCCCGACGCCATTCCGCCGACCCGCGTCGCTTCGCGGCGCGTGATCACGATCCGCCCCGTGACGAAAACACGCGACGGGCTCGAGCTCGTCTCGGGCGTGACGGTTCTGGTCAACGGAAAACGGCTCGGCATCAGCAGTGCCGCGAGCCCTCTGAAGTTGGCGGTCGATCCGCTGGAGCCGATCTATCTGGTCGAGGTCCGCGGCGACTTCCTGAAACACCCGGTCGTGCGTCGGATTCACGTCAGCGCGCTACCTGAGGGAACCCTCGAGCTCGAGGTGGAGTTGAAATGGTGAAACGCTTCGCCCCCTTCCTCCTGGCGCTCTGGATCATCGGCCTCAGCGCATCCGCGAGAGCGGAGAGCCTCGTCGATCTCTACTTCAAGGCCCGAGACGCCCGACGGCGCGGCGACTGCACGCTCGCTCTGCGCTTGTATGCCCGCGCGTTGAGACTCGCCACGCCGAGCCAGGCAGCCGAGATTCAGCGCTCGATCGATCACTGCCGCGCGGTACTGTTTCGCTCGAACCTGCAGCGGGGAAACGTCGCGCGCAAAAAGGGCCGTTGCAAGCTCGCCGAGCGACTCTACCGACAGGCGTTGCGCTATGCACCGCGTGTCGAGCAACCGAACGTGCAACGGTTGGTCGCGAGCTGCCCCACCAAAGGGCCGGAAAAACAGCCGACACCACCGAAACGTCCGGACGCAACGCTCTATGAGCGGGCATATTACGCGGTGATCAACGGCAAGTGCAACGAAGCGGCGATGTTCTGGGGCAAGGCCCTCGAGAATGACCGGCGATTCCGTATCGCGACGCCCGAGGCTCGCAAGGCCGAGGTCCAGCGCTATCGGCAGCTCTGCCTGCGGCGCCGAAAGCGCGACCCGACAAAGCCCGCCGAGCACGATCGGCTCGAGTACGACTTTCTTCTGCGAAAGATGCGCGGCGCGCGCAAACGCAAGGACTGCGCCGCGATTCGACGAATCGCCGCATCGCTGCTCCCGATCGCACCCGAGAATCAGATCGCGATCATCCGCAACTGGGCCGCCTGCGGAGATCGGCGCGGTTGCATCCCCCGCTCCCTCGGCGACGTCGATAGCGTCCATCAACGCGTCGTCGCGGCGCGTCTGCCGGACGGCGGCTACGTCGTGGCGGTAGCGCAGCGGAGCCAAGACAAGTCGCAGGAGATCCGCGTCCTGCGACTCGACGCCGACGGTGCGATACGGCAATCGGTCTCCTTCGGCGGGCGCAAAGATGACTGGCCGCTAGCGATCGCGCGCCGGCCGGACGGCGGGCTACTCGTCGTCGGCAATACGACCTCTTTCGGCGCTTCGGTGACGACGCCCGTGGTGCTCCGCCTCTCGCGAACCCTGGCGATCGAGGGCTACAACCTGTTGAGCGAGAGGACGCCGTTCAGCACGGTCCACTCGCTGCGCCCAACAGCGCGCGGGTTCGAGCTCCTCGTCGAAGTGCAAGGCGTCGGCTTCTGGCGCCACACACTCGGCAAGAGCGGAGCGCTCCTCGACTCACACAAGATCGACGTGGCGCTGAAGGGCTTGTCACATCTGCATCTCAAGCACTCGGCGAGCGGGCTGTTGTTCGTCGGCGGTAGCCAGATCAGCACACACGCAAACGACGGCGCAACACTCTTTCGCGGATACGTCTTTCGGCGCAGGCGCTTCGACGCGCTGCCGCTCGCGCGCTCGCGTGTGATGCTCGTGCTCGACGGCGAGCTAGCCGAGCTCCGCCTCCCACCAGTGAAATCGACCGGTCGAGGCAAAATGGTCGCGCTGCGGGTCGAGCAACTCGGACGCCGCACCAGCGTCCCGCGTGCAGCCTTCGGGAGCCGTCTGTTTCGAGCTTCTGACGGCGGCTTTCTGCTGCTCGTGGATAATGTCCGCCCGGCCAAGGGCCTCAGGACGGACCGCTTCGAGATCGTTCGATTGAACGCCCAGCTCAAAACCATCTGGCGCACGACCCTCAATGGGATGTGGCGAGATCGAATCGACGTCGTCCTCGAGACGAAGAACGGAGGCTGGATGATCCTTGGAACCCGAGACCGGGCGCCGCGCCAACTACAAGCGCTCTGTTTCGACAACCGCGGCCGGCCGATCTGTCACCGCCCCACCAAATAGCAAAGCCTACGCTCAGCCAAGGTGCGGATCCCGGTGCTCTGCGCCGATCTGGATCCGCTGACGTCCCCTCGCGGATCAAAATCGCCAGTCCCCGCCGACCGACGTTTATCGCTTAGAATCGCACACATACGGACGGTACCTGCAGGTGGTCCGTCGCTTTTGATTCACCTCTGGCCCGCAGCGACCCGCACCAAGGCGATTCGATGGCGACAACTACCGACCAATACTGCGCATTTCTATTCTCCACAAGCGGCACGCTGCATGCACGGGTGGCTCTCGAGCTCAGCGTAGTGAAATTTCCCTGCGTCGAGGAGGCGTGAGATGCTTCGATGGATATTGGCAAGCATACTGGTCGTGACGCTGAGCGCCTGCTCGGGCGGTAGCAGCAGCAGCGCGGATGCGACGAGCGGAGAGGACGCCGCGACGGACGTGACGGGCGGCGACTCGACCGTCGTCGACAAAGACGGCGGCGTCGAAGCGGACGGCCTCTCCTCGTGCGGGATCTCGGGCTATCAAGAGGTCGACCTGACGACGCTGTTGAACGAGATGGACAGCTACGACGGGCTGAAGATCGTGGTCTGCGCCAAAGGAACCCTCTCGATCGCTTGTACGGGCATTGCCTGCGAGCCTAGCAACCCCTGCTGCGGTGGCTGTGGGGGCGGCCTACAGCTCGGATCGACGATCTCCCTCGCCCCCGCCGACGGATCCGCCCCCTACGTCTGCTCGGGCGACGGCTGCATGGGAGGGATGTCCTGCACGCCCTGGCCGCAGAGCGAGATGGAGAACCCGCGCTGCTACTTCGGCACCTTCAGCGAGTACCCCGTCGGCCTGACGGGCAAGCTCCTCGTCGACCACGCCCTCGATCTCTGCCTCCCCTGACGCGCGCCGCTCTCGATTCCATCGTCTCGACTACTGACATTGGATACGCCGCTATGCTACGCTCGGGACATGTCACTCAGCGAATCGCAACAGACCGTAGCCCGCGTGCTGGCGGACACCCTCTTCCCGGGCGGTGACGCCCTGCCCGCTGGCGGGGCGATCGTACCGGAAAACCTGGCGTCGTTTCTGGAGACGATCGCCCCCGAAAAGAAGAAGGGACTTTTGACGGCGCTCTCGCTCTTCGAATACGCGGCGCTCATCCTCCTGTACGGCGGCCGCTTCTCGCGCCTCAGCGACGAACGGCGAGAGCGCTACGTGGAAAGCTGGATGCGCAGTCGGATCGCGACGCGGCGCATCATCTATCGCGCGCTCCGCGACACCTTCGCGTTCCTCTATTACCAAGATCCGAGAACCTGGGAGGGCATCGCCTACCCCGGCCCACCCGTGGGGTTGAAACGTGACTGAGATCGAGCAGGGCCGCGAGATCCGCGGTGATCAGAGGCGTGATTGCGACGTCGTCGTGATCGGCTCGGGCGGTGGCGGCGCGGTCGCCGCCTACGAGCTGGCGAGCGCCGGACTGGACGTGCTCGTCTTGGAAGCGGGCCCCTGGATCAAGCCCGAAGAGTTCACGCAGCGCGAGATCGACACGATCACCCGAGTCTACGTCGATCAGGGCACCCAGGGCGCGCCGGACGGATCGATTTCGGTGCTGCAGGGCGAGTGCATCGGTGGATCGACGGTGGTCAACGGCGAGGTCTGCTTTCGCACGCCCGACTTCGTCCTCGCCGAGTGGGCCGAGCGCTTCGGCGTGCGCGATCTCTCGGCCGAGGAGCTGAAGCCGATCTTCGCCCACGTCGAGGAGATGATCAACGTCACCACGAACAGCGAGCGCTTCACGACGCACGCCGAGAAGGCAGCCGCGGGTTTGGCGAAGCTCGGGCTGAACGCCAGGCCGATCGATCGCAACGTCAAGAACTGTCGGGGTTGCTGCTACTGCTTCTTCGGCTGCGCGTACGGCTGCAAACAATCGGTAGACCAGAGCTACCTTCCACGCGCGATGGACAAAGGCGCGCGCGTGATCGCCGAAGCCCGCGTCGGCGAGATCCGCCTCTCCAGCGGCGCCGCCAGCGGGGTCGTGGCCAAGACGCGGAACGGGCGCCTCGACGTGCGGGCCAAACAGGTCGTCGTCGCCTGTGGAGCAATCGCCACGCCGCTACTGCTCTCGGATAACGGCCTCGGCGGGACGACGGTCGGCCAGAACCTGTCGCTCCACCCCGTGGTCTTCGTCTCCGGGTTCTTCCGCGACACGCTCCCCGAGCGGCCGCAAACGATGCTCGCGGTCTATTGCGACGATTTCCTCGAGCAGGGTTTTCTCGCCGAGTTCGGTAGCGGCTCACGGGCCTTCTCGGCGCAGGGGATGCCCGGCTTTGGGCGAGAGCACCGTACCTGGCTCAACGAGCTGCACAACGCCTGGTCCGGCGGCGCGATCATTCGTGACGACGGCAGCACGGGCCGAGTCTATCGCGACAAAAAGGGCGCCAAGGTGATCGACTACAAGCTCACGCCGAAGACCCGCGAGCGCCTGCGCGCCGCGCTGAAGCAGATCGCCGAGGTCAACTTCGCCGCTGGCGCGAGCCGCGTCTTCGTGCCGACGATCGCGCCGACGATCCTCGACTCGCCGGACGACCTCAGCCGCTTCGACCAACTCCCCCTCGGACCAGCGGACATCACGCTCGTCTCCTATCACCCGCAGGGTACCGCGCCGATCGGACGCATCACGGACAACGACGGGCGCGTCCTCGGAACCGACAACGTCTACGTGATGGATACGAGCCTGTTTCCTACGCCGACCGGGGTCAATCCACAGGTCTCGGTGATGGCGGTGGTGACGGTGATGGCGCGCAAGCTCGCCGGTCGCATGGGCCACTGACCGATAGCAACCGACCACGCTGACGTCGAGGGTAGCCCCTACCCCGCCGTCGCGGTTTGGGACCGATCGCCGACGGGCGGAAGGTCCTTGGCGAGCCTGGGCGTCGCTGGTATGCTCGGTCTGACCGGCGACGACAAGTGCGGCGGGGTAACGCAACGGATGCGACGCCGGACGAGAAGAGGCGAGACGTGCACGAGAGGAGACGAGACGTGACTGTCCGATCGAAAGCGGGGATTGCCCTGGCTCTATCTTGGCTTCTGATCTCGCCGACGACGGCGAGCGCCACGCCTCGTCGCCCGACGATCACCAAGCTGTACCAGGCGAACCGGTCGGTGAAGATGGGAGATCGCTGGAAGACGAGCTACGCGCGGCTGGTCGCGCTCCTCGGCCCACCGACGCGCCGTTCGGAGAAGAGACCGCGCGTCTACTGGGCCGCCCGCGAGGGAGATCTCTGCGTCGAATTCGGGATCTTTCGCGGCACGTCCCCGAGCGGTGACGTCGTCGAAGGGATCTCGCTACCGAATCGCTCGACCAAGAGCGGCGGACCCGAGCTCAACTGGAAGGAGTGCATCGAGTCGGCGACCGGGATTCTCGGCCGCTTCGAGCTCATCGGCGTGGCCTTTGGTGGGAAACCGCTCCCCCGCTCTCCGTCGATCGTCCAAACCTTCGAGTTCCAGAGCCGCGGCAGCCTGGTTGTGACGACGCTGCACAACGGACGCCGCCAGTCCATCCAGGTCGGCACCTGGTCCGTCCTCGCCGGACAGCTGACGACCCGTCTCAAGGCTCCGCTCACCGGACGGATCGTTCGCGACCGGCTCGCCGTCTCCTTTCGAGGCGAGCTGCTCGTCTTGACCAAGGGGGACACGACCGCGCTGACCCTTCGGCGCCGGTTGCCCGTCCGCTGAGGCGATGCTCGCATTTCGCGCCGGCGTCACCTCTGGTGCGCAGGACGGCGGCGACTCGGCGCCTGCGCATCTCCAGGCGACGCCGCGCGTTTTTTTTGGAAACAGAACGGACACGGTTTGATCGACAACCCGTCGGCGCCCCGCTCGCGGCGCCGACTCGGCAGGGAGGCTGACGGTGAAGACGCGGATCACGGAACTGTTTGGAATCGAGCACCCGATCATTCAAGGCGGGATGCACTACGTGGGGTTCGCCGAGCTCGCAGCGGCGGTCTCGAACGCCGGCGGCCTCGGGATCATCACCGCGCTCACGCAAAAGACGCCGGCGGACTTGGCCAGCGAGATCGCCCGCTGCCGCGAGATGACGGACAAGCCCTTCGGCGTCAACTTGACCTTCCTGCCTGCGATGATGGCGCCGGACTATCCAGCCTACATCAGGGCGATCATCGACGGCGGTGTGACGATCGTCGAAACGGCGGGCCGCAACCCCCAGGCGTATCTACCCGTGTTGAAGGAAGCGGGGATCAAGGTGATCCACAAGTGCACGTCCGTACGGCACTCGCTCAAGGCGCAATCGATCGGCTGCGACGCGGTCTCGGTCGACGGCTTCGAGTGCGGCGGACACCCCGGAGAGGACGACATCCCGAACATGATCCTCTTACCCCGGGCGGCCGACGAGCTCTCGATTCCCTTCGTCGCCTCGGGCGGGATGGCCGATGCGCGCTCGTTGGTCGCCGCCCTCGCGATGGGCGCCGACGGGATGAACATGGGCACGCGCTTCATCGCCACCCAGGAAGCCCCCGTGCACGAGAACGTCAAACAGGCGATCGTCGCCGCCAGTGAGCTCGACACGCGTCTGATCATGCGCCCGCTGCGCAACACCGAGCGCGTGATGCACAACAGCGCCGTCGAGAAATTGTTGCAAAAAGAGCGAGATCTTGGCGCGAAGCTCCAGTTCACCGACATCATCCCCGAGGTCGTCGGGATCTACCCGCGGGTGATGCAGAACGGTGAAATGGACGCTGGCGCGTGGTCCTGCGGGATGGTCGCCGGTCTGATCCGCGACATCCCCACCTGCAAAGAGCTGATCGATCGGATCATGCGCGAAGCCCACGCGCTGATCCACGAAAAGCTGGCCAGCCTCTGAGCGAGCTGGCCGCGGTGCACCGCGCCGATGCCTTCCCCCGACGCCAACACAATCGTTGCGCTGAATTTCGGTTGATCTTGGGTTGGGTCCGTGCTAAAAATTGAGCAGGCTCAAAGTTGAGCACGTTCGAATTTGAGCACGCTCAAGTGGGGCCAGAGTGCGCCTCTGCCTCGTGGCGGGCGCCGAGCGGGCATCTCGTCGCGCGGTGAGAACCGCACCCGCGTTGAACGTCACGCGCCAAACGCGGCTCCTGGGGAGCCAGAGGAGGGTCCATGCACGTCTATCCCAAGATCGCGCTCGTCACACTCGTAATACTGGTCGCCGCGGCGTGCGGCAGCTCGGGCACATCGGGCAGCGAATGCTCGAGCAACAGCGATTGTCCCTCGCAGAGCTGCGTCGTCGGCGCCTGTACGGTCTCGGCCGCGATCGGCCCCGAGGGCGGTCAGCTGAGCACCAAGCTCGTCGCACTGACGATCCCCGCGGGGGCGCTGACGGCGACGACCACCGTGACGATCACGCCCTCGCCTGCGGAGAGCGGCGGGAAGAGTCTGGTCTTCACCGTCGACCTCGACGGACAGATCCTGAACAGCGACGCAACGCTGACGATCACCTTCGGGAGCGACACCAGCGATTACGTCATCGTCAAGCGCGCCGCCGGCCCGATCTTCGAGAAGTGCGACGGCAGCACATCGAGCTCCGACGGGACGATCAGCTGCCCGATCAGTAAAGGGGGCGCGTTCATGGTGGCACCAGCGCCCCCACAATAGAGTGTGCGCGAGCGACGCTGGCTGCGCAAGCGACGCTGGCTGCGCGCGACGCCGAACGGTCTCTCCGCGTTGACTCGACCGAGGTATCGATGTCTCTTCGTGAGCAAAACAAGCGAGACAAACGCCAACGGCTCCTCGCCGCCGCCCGCGAGCTCTTCTCCAGCGTCGGGTACAGCGAGACCACGACGCGGGCGATCGCCAGCAAGGCGCGCGTGGGCGCCGGAACTCTCTTCACCTACTTCTCGGACAAGCGCCAGCTCCTGAACGCCCTCTTCTTGGAGGAGATCGACGCGGCGGCGAAACGGGGCTTCGCCGCCGTCGATCCCGCGGCGCCGCTGGTGGACCAGCTGATGACCGTATTCGGCACACTCTACCGCTGGTTCGACGAGGACCGGGCCCTCGGACGAGAGATGATCAGCCAGCTCCTGATGCAAGCTCCGTCGACATCGGTCGAGGTCTCGGCGCTGACGGCGGGGTTCATCGCCCAACTCGCCGAATTGGTCAGCCGAGGCGGGACGAGCGAGACGCCACCGATGATCATCGCGACCAGTCTATTTGCCAACTACCACATTGCGCTCGTACTTTTTCTTTCCGGCCACATGGCGGACCTGGAGAGCGCCGAACGGCTGTTGCGGTCACTGGTCATCTGGAATTTGGCCGGCCTCTCCCCTCAGCCGGCCGAGGAGTGACAGGATGGGAACCGACACGCATAATCCGACCGCTGATGGCCTCGACGCGCCAGCCGGCGGGCACGAGACAGCAAAGGCCCCTCTCGACGCGCCAGTCGGCGGGCACGAGACCGCCCTGGCGCCCCTCGATGCACTGGCGCAGGGTTTCCGCCAACGCACCTGGAGCACCGCCAAACTGGCGATGAAAGCGGGCTTTGCGGCCCTCGGAAAGACGTTGCGCCCGAACAGCAAGCACAACGGCGTCGATGTCGAGAAGGCGCGCCGCGCGGCGCTGGCGATGGTCTCGGAGATGGAGCGTCTCAAGGGGCTGACGATGAAGTTCGGTCAGATGGCGAGCTATCTCAATGCCTCGCTTCCCCCCGAAGCGCAACAGGCCCTCGCCACGCTCCAATCGCAAAGCCAGCCGATGAGCTGGGCCGCCGCCTCGGGGGTGATCGAAGAGGAGCTGGGGCAGGCTGCCGAGGAGGCCTTCGACGAGATCGAGACGAGCGCCTTCGCCGCGGCGTCGCTGGGTCAGGTGCATCGGGCGCGCCTCGGCGAGCGACGACTGGCGGTGAAGATCCAGTATCCCGGAATCCAGGCGGCGACCCGCTCCGACCTCAAGACGGTCGGAGGGTTGGCACGGCTGGCGCTGCTTTTCGGCCCACTTCCTGGGGGACAGTTGGTCGAGGAGTTGGGCCGCCGGGTGCTCGAAGAGTGCGACTATCGTCGCGAGGCGCACAATCAGCTGCTGTTTGCCGAGCTCCTCGCCGAGATCCCCGGCGCCAGCGTTCCCGGCGTCTGCCTCGAGCGATCGGCGGGGCGGGTTCTCAGCTCGGACCTCGTCGAGGGGATGGACTTTCAACGCTTCGCCGCGACGGCCGACCAGGCCCGAAAGGACGAGGCGGGGAAGACGATCTTCGGCGCCTGTCTCGACACGGTCTTCCGCCACGCCGTCTTCAACGCCGACCCCCACCCGGGGAACTATCTGTTCACCGACGAGGGCGTCTGCTTTCTCGATTTCGGCTGTGTGTTGTACTACAGCGGCGAGTTCATCGCGCGTTGGAAGCGGCTCGCCCGCAGCATCCTCGAGGACGACCGCGCGGGGTTTCGCGACGCCCTCGTCGACGCGGGCCTGGTCAAGACCACCCGCGGCTTCGACTGGGACGAGGCCTGGCACGTCTTCAACCACGTCTACGTCCCCTTCAAGTCGCCGACGCCCTACCGCTTCACCAAGGCCTACGTGATGGAGTCCTATGACGTGATGGTCTGGCAGAACAAGAACATGATGAAGAGCACCGTTCCCCGGGAGTGGCTCTTCCTCAATCGCTTGCAGTGGGGCCTCAACAGCGTCCTCGCCGAGCTCGACGCCTCCGCCCGCTGGGGCGACCTCGTCGAGCACGCATTGGCCCAGCCGACCTCACCGATCCCTGCGCCCAGCGAATCGATCGCCTCGGCCGCGAGTTGAGGAGCGCCACGCGCGCCGCGGTCCTGTCGCAGACCAGGTGGCAGCTCTTGCAGACCAGAACGCGACGCGTCAGGCCCAGAGGCGACGTCCCGGCCCACGTCGCGCCGAGGCGGTTCGCCACATCCTGTCAGAGTGAACGAGACGACACAGCGGACGAACGAGGCGAGCGGAACACAACCCAACACGACGGCGAAACAGGCGATGTGGCGGACAGTTGCACGGATCACCACGCTGATGATCGGCAGCCTCACGATTCTCGGCTGCCTGCTCGAACCGGAGGAGCCCGTCGCTGCTGCGTTGGTCGGACTCCAGTTGCGCATCGACACCAGCCACGGCAAGACGGGGGTGGGTGTCGGCTCCACCACGCTGACGGCCGACGGCCGGATCATCGTCACGGGCATCGGCCCTACCCCCAAAGTCTGTGCGATCTCGCTCACGTCGGCGGATCATCAGACGCTGCTGGACCTGGCAGCGCTCGTCGAGTGGGCGGAGCTACAGAGCGACTACATCAGTCCAGAGAACCCAGACGGCTGTTGCGACCAGCTCGGATACACTCTCTCGGCGACGCTCGCGCTGGCAGAGGGCGGCAAACCGAGCTACACCGCATTCTGGTTCGACGAGGCGACGAAAGGTGGGGCCTACGGACTGCCGCCCGCGTTCCGACAGCTCGTCACGACCCTCTTCGAGATGCGCTACGACTACACCGTCAACGGGCTCTGTCTCGAGACGGCGTCCTCACAGGTCGAACAATAGCCCAAACGGGCTGGAGAATGACGCCGCGAGCGTTCCGCCGACTCGCCGCGAGCTCCTCGGGCGCGCGCCGCCGCGCGTTCGTCAGCGCCCGGGCCGCCGGAAGCTGCGACGCGCCTGTTCGACCTCGGCTCGGATGGCGCAAGCTTCGACGTGGTCGTTGATCAACCCCATCGCTTGCATGAAGGCATAGACGGTGGTCGGGCCGACGAACGTCCAGCCCTGCTTCTTCAGCTCTTTGGACAGCGCCTTTGAGACGGTCGACGTCGACGCCGATTGCGGCGCCGCGAGCTGACCGCCGTCGGGCTCGTACCGCCAGATGAAGGCGGCGAGCGAGCCTTCGCGTGCGATCAACTCCTGCGCGCGACGGGCGTTGTTGATCACCGCCTCGATCTTGCCGCGATGGCGGACGATCCCCTCGTCTCGAAGGAGGCGCGCTACGTCATCTGCGGTGAATCGGGCAACGCGGTCGACGTCGAAGCCGTGGAAGGCGGCCCGAAAGTTCTCCCGCTTGGCGAGGATGGTGCGCCAACTCAACCCGGACTGAAAGCTTTCGAGGCACAATTTCTCGAACAGCCGACGATCGTCGGCGACCGGAAAGCCCCATTCGGTATCGTGGTAGCCCAGAAATTCAGGCGCGGCGCCGCACCAGCGGCAGCGGGGTCTCCCGTCGGGGCCCGCGATGGTCTCCGTCATCTGCTCGTCTCCTCACTCTGTGCCGCTGACGCAACCTGCGCGTCGCGACGTTCGCCGACTGTCGTCATCGTTGTTTCGCTCCTGAGACCGAAATGTACGTCGTGACTCCCCTGCGATGCAACGGGAAGTCGAGTCGACTTGACCTCCGCCCGAGCTCGACGTACCGTTGCAGCTGGACGATCCCGCGCCGCACGGGCCCCTCCGCGTCGGCGCCTCTCGAATGTCGAAAGGACGTGAGCGATGTCATCGAGCGCCTCGGGCCAATCCCAGTGCTGTCCCTATCTTTTCTACGACGATGTCGCGGCGGCGATCACGTTCTTGCGTGACGCCTTCGGTCTCGACGAACGGTTCGTCGATCGCGACGCCTCGGGCAAGGTCGAGCACGCCCAGCTGGTCTACCGCGGCGCCGTTGTGATGCTCGGCGCGACGGGGTCACACCCGGGATACCGTCCTCGGAAGAGCCCCGAGGCTCTCGGCGGGATGAACGGCGGCGTCTACCTCTTCGTCGACGACGTCGACGCCCACGCCGAACGCGCGATGGCGGCCGGCGCGACGATTCTGATGCCGCCGACGGAGATGCACTGGGGCGATC
>JAGQJP010000597.1 GCA_020430585.1 Myxococcales bacterium
TGATCGGCGATCGCCGCGAGAATCAACGTCTACGTCTTTTCTTGATCGGCGTTCCGGCCGACGTCGGGCATCGGGCTGCGCTCGCCTCACTCGAGCGGATCGCCGATGACGTGCGCGAGTCCCACGCGATGCGGGTCGCCGCACGAAGCGCCCTGCACCGCCTGCAGGATCGCCTCGGCATTCGCCGCCCTGGTCGAGTGCACGGTGGGGTCGAATGGACGCGCCTCCGCCCCGAGCTCGGGCCGGGATGCGACGCGAAGCTGACGCGCTACCTCGAGCGCAAGCGATCGGACGTAGAGCGTTGCCTCGCGGGTCCCGCGCGCGGCGGGCTGCGCGAGAGCGGTGAGCTCGTGATCCACGGACGATTTTCCGCGCCGCGCCTGACCGTGCTTTCGGTCGAACGCGATCGCCAGAAGCTCGCGCTCCCGTTTCTCTGCGTTCGCCGCCAGTTCCGTCAGCCCGCAACGCCGTCGGGCGGCGCCTGCACGTTGCGCTGGCGCTTCCCCTACAAACGCTGAGGAGCCGATGCCGATCACAGCGCAATGGCACACATCGCTCGGTGCAACGATGATCGAGACGGTCGACGGGACCGTCGTCGAAGGTTACGGCGATCTCGCCGCCGAGTACGCCTCGCTCACGTCGGCCCTGGCGCTCGTCGATCGCTCGCACCGCGGGCGGTTGCGCGCGACCGAGAGCGATCGGTTGCGTTTCTTTCACGCGATGTGCACCCAACCGATCGCGACGCTGCCCGTCGGGCGGCACGTCGATGCGCTCTTTTGCAACAAGAAGGGCAAGGTCCTCGCGATGACGCGCTTGTGCGTCCTCGCCGATTCGCTGTTGATCGACGTCAACGGCGCCTCTCGAGCGGCGCTCCTGGCCTGGCTGGAGCGCCATATCATCGGCGATTGGGTCGAGCTCGCCGACGAGAGCGAGCACCTCGGTTGCCTCTCGTTGATCGGCGATGGCGCCGCGGCGCTTCTCGAGCGCGTGGGCTTGCCCTCTCCGCCGCAGGAGGGCGAGCAGCTCACCTCGGGTGATGCGCTGATCGTCTCGTCCAGGCGGTTCGGTCGCCCGAGCGTCGATCTGGTCGCTCCCTACGACGCCCTGGCCCCGCGTTTCGCCGACTGGGCGACCACGGCACAACCCGTGGGACGGCGGGCGATCGAGCTGCTCGAGATCGAGCGGGGCGCCCCGCGCTACGGTGTCGACCTGACCGAAGAGAACCTCCCGCAGGAAGCGGGGCTCGACGCCTTCATCAGCTACGACAAGGGCTGCTACGTCGGGCAAGAGACGATCGCGCGATTGCACTACCGTGGACGAGCGGCACGCTCACTCGTTGCGCTGGCGATCGACGGTCACGCGGAGGTCGACCCGGACTGCCCGATCCACCGAGACGGCGAAGAGGTCGGTCGCATCACCCGCTCGGCGGCTTTTTCGGGATGGGGTGAGGTCAAGGCGCTCGGCTATCTCAAACGCGACACCGAGCTCGGCGAGGGCTTCGCCGTCGACGGTCGTCGTGCCCGCGCCCTGTTTCAGGTCGGTGAGCGGCGGTAGCGGTCGAGACAGTCGATGAAGGCCACCTCCGTCGCGTCGAATCCGCTGCTGTAGACGTAGTGACTCGCCAGGTAGGCGGAGAAGACCGCGCGCAGATAGATCGTCGGCACCCGCTCGATCAGCGTCGGCAGCCCAACGTGCTCCAGCAGGCTCTTCGGAAAGGCGCGCGAGAGGATCGATTCGCGTAGATCGGGGCGGTCGGGGAGATTCGAGTCGGCGATCGCGTCGAACACGCGATTGATCTTCGTCGAGAGCTGGTCGGTGACGACCGATTTCATCGCGCCCGATTTCTCGCTCTCCCGCCAGATGCAATCGAACTCCATTCGCGCGTTCTCCTGAATCCGCTCGATCACCTCGGCCACGAAGCGTTGGCGAAAGGCGGGCAGCTCGCCATTTTTGACCGTCATCGAGGCGTCGAACTCGTCGTCCGACAGGGAGAGGCCCGCGAGAACTTCGAAGGAGGAGCTCGTCACGCCGCCTTTGTTCGCCGAGGCGTCTTTGAAGACGATCACGCCATTCTGTTCGAGATAGATCCGCGCCTCCTGGGTGATGAAGAGGTTCGCTCCCTCGACGACGAAGCGGAAGCGCGGCGTGCCGTCCTCGTCGAAGAGCTGCTCGACGTTGTTGATATGGATCGCCCGCGGGCGTCCACCGCAGGGGACGAAAAGGTCCGCCCGGGCCAGCGGGTCGAGGTGGAAGTGGTTGCGGAAGTCGAGGCCACTTTCGACGACGCGCCCCCCCGGTAGCACCACGTCGATGTCGGCCACCCGCACCAGGAAACCCTCGGGCCCGAGCTGCTCGACGTTGAAGTGCTCGACCATCTGGCGCA
>JAGQJP010000598.1 GCA_020430585.1 Myxococcales bacterium
CGCGAAGCCTCCGTTCCGCGCGGGTTCCACCTTGCAATCGATGTCGAAATAGCGCAGGTAGTCGGCGTGCTCTCGCGCCAAACTCTCGTCGGTGTAGCTCTCTAGCAGTCGCATCGGCTCTCCGCCTTTCTCCATCGCGCTTCGCCACGCCCGAAGAACAGTACGATATGATGGGCGATCAAGTCAACGCGTCGAAGATTTCTGTTTACATCGTCGGGCGACTGCGCTATCGAACTATGTCTTTGTGAATTTGAACCCAAGGGCTGGGAATCATCGATAGACAAGGAGCGGAGCTGTGAAGAGAATCCTAATCGCCGGGCTATTGCTCGCCCTCGCCGTCGGCTGCTCGAAATCCTCCTCGAAGGATTCGGGTGATGCCGTGGTCGACACGACCAGCGGCCAAGATCTGAATACCGGAGTCGACACCAAACCTCAAGCGGACGTGCCGATCTTCAATTTCGACACGAACACCGGCGTCGACACCAACGTCGGCGTCGATACCAACGTCGGCGTCGATACCAACGTCGGCGTCGATACCAACGTCGGCGTCGATACCAACGTCGGCGTCGATACCAACGTCGGCGTCGATACCAACGTCGGCGATACCAGCGTCGGCAACGACACCAATACGGGTTGCAGCGAGGACGACAAGGGCTTCACCCTCGAGACCGTCGAAACCGACGCGCCGACCCTCACCCCGGCGACGAACTGGACCAGCGACTACAACGCGCTGCAGCTCTGCACACCGTCGACCCAAGACGGCTACGAAGACTGGTTCAAGTTCGAGCCCGATGCGGACGGCGAGTACACGCTGACGGTGACCTACTCTCCGTCGGGCACCTGCTTCGATCTCGGCGTCTTCACCGAGCTCACGAGCGACGGCTTCGTCGGCGACTCCCTGGACACCCAAGGCACGGGAACCAACACCTTTTCCGCGGTGTTGAAGTCCGGCACGACCTACTTCATCCGCGTCTCGGGCTGGGATGGCACGGGCGGTTGTGACGTAGCGGAAGAGCCACGCGCTGGCGGTCCCTACGGCTTCAAGATCGAGAAGAAGGCGCCCTGCGGCTCGAACACCGACTGCACCGACTCCACGCGCCCTTATTGCGAGCCGACCAAGAAGGTCTGCGTCGCCTGTCTGCAAAAGGACCACTGCACCGAGGAGCCGAACACGATCTGTTCGAGTGACAACGCCTGCATCTGCGACGACGACACCGTCGGATTGCCCGACCCCGTCGACGACCAAGGTCTGCCGCTCCCGGGGCTGAAGACCCTCAAGGCCGGCGACAGCGTGAACGACCTGGTGATGTGCGCCGAGGATGACCTCGACTGGTTCGCCCTCGAGGTGACCCAAGATGGCGAGTACACGATCACCGTCAACCACTCCGACGACCTGAGCGACGAGTTCGACATCTATCTCTTCGCGGACATCAACGACTTCCCGAGCGACTCCTCGGAGGACACCTCGGGCACCGGGATCAACACGTTGACGCTGACGCTGACGACCGGGACCTACTACGTCGCGGTCAACGCCTACACCGGCACGGGCAAGTACAATCTGACCGTCGAAGGCGGGACGCCCGCGCCGACCTGCACACCGGCCTGCGAGAACGGGGGCAAGTGTACCGCCACCGATACCTGCGACTGCACCGGCACCGGGTTCACCGGCGACCGCTGCCAAACCGACGCGGGATTCAAGTGCGAAGGGGCGAATGCGTGCTTGCACAACGGCAAGTGCATCGCCAACAACACCTGTGAATGCAGCGGCACGGGTTTCTCGGGCGACACCTGCCAGACGCAGAACGTCTGCACGCCGGCCTGCGAGAACGGCGGGATCTGCGAAGTCGACAACAAGTGCACCTGCGTCGGCGCCTTCACCGGAGCGCGCTGCGAAACGCCGGTCGTGCCGAGCAAAGTCGACGTCTGGATCAACGAGATCCACTACGACAACGACAAAGCCGACGTCGACGAGGGCGTCGAGCTCGCCGGTAAGGCCGGGCTCGACCTCGCGGGCTGGAAGCTCGTGCTCTACAACGGCGCCCCTACGATCCTCGGTCCCTATGACACGATCGATCTCAGCGGGACGATTCCCGACGAAGGCAAGGGCTACGGCGCCCTCTGGTTCGGCGTGACCCAGCTGCAGAACGGCGGTAGCGATCCCGACGCGCCCGTGCCCGATGGCGTCGCTCTCGTCGACCCGACGGGCAAAGTGGTGCAGTTTCTGGCCTACGAGGGCTCGTTCATCGCCAACACCGGGCCGGCCAAGGGCATCCGGGCGACGGACATCGGTGTCTCGGAGACCGGGACGACCCCCGTCGGCACCTCGCTGCAGCTGACCGGCAACGGCACCACCTACTCGGACTTCACCTGGTCCTCCGGCAAGACCGCGAGCCGCGGTAAGCTGAACGACGGCCAAGTCTTCCCCTGATCCTCTGCGCGACGCGAGCCCCGGAATAAACCGAGCCTGCGGCGTGTCTTCACTACAACACGACATCGAGAACCAGGACGCGGCCGCCCTCCGAGCGCCGCAAAACGAAGGTCCGACGCGATGTTCGCACCTCGAACGAATCGTCTCGCTGTGCTCGCCCGCGATTGGCTACGACGCGCCGTTCCGCGCTCGGTGCGCGTCGAGTGGGTTCGCCTGCGACGGTTGCCGCGGTGGATTCTCGAAGCGCCGCTGATGGCGCGCGCACGCGTCGAGGATCCGCGGCGGGACTATCCGATCTGCTTGGCGTGGCACGAGTCGCCGCTACAGCGAGGGCTCTTCGAAGGCGAGACCGAGCTAGAACGCGGCAAGGCGATCAACGTCGCCATCGCGGCGTCCCGATTGGATGGTGTGCGAGTCGACCGCTTCCAGGTACTCTCCTACCACCACCTCGTCGGGCGCCCATCGCGCCGTCGCGGATTCGCCCCCGGACTCGAGCTGCACGCTGGCGAGCCGGCGGTGGGCATCGGAGGCGGCTGCTGCCAGGTCTCCAACATGCTCTATCTCTTGGCGCTCCGGGGCGGGATGAAGATCGTCGAGCGGCACCGCCACGCCCTCGACCTCTTCCCAGACCGCGCCCGCAGCATACCCTTCGGCCTCGGCGCGACGGTGTTCTACAACGCCGCCGACCTACGCTTCGAGAACCCCCTTCCCTTCCCCGTCTTGCTCCGCTTCGACGTGCGCGATGGCGTGCTCCGTGGCGAGCTGCGCGCGCCCGAGCCGCCGGACTTCCGCGTCGAGGTCTATCAGGAGGGTCATCGGTTCGCGCGAGAGCCGGACGGCTGGATCCGCGAGAACTGGATCCGTCGGCGGTTCTCGGATCTCGAGGGGAACGAGCTGCGAGACGAGCTCGTCGCGCACAATCGTTGTCGCGTCTGCTACGAGCCGACGTCGACGCAGACCGACGAGGAATCGCGTGCTGCGGGCCCTCGTTAAGGGAGCCGGCCTCGTCGCCGTAGCCCGCGTCCCGGGCGGTGCCGCCGCGTATCGCCGGCTCACCCGCGACGTTCTCGGGACCCAGCGCGGCCACGTCGAGAAACTGCGACGCGTCGTTCCAGGATACGTCGAGATCTGGCGACAGACGCTCGAGAGGCCGCTCGAAGGCGCAAGAATCTGGATTCACGAGGCGGGATGGACCGCCTATTGGCCAGCCGTCTGCTATCGGCTCAGCGGGCGGGCGGGGGCGGTGACCAACTGCGAGGGACGAATCCACGACCAATACTTGTCACGGGCGATCGCTGGCGCCATTGCCACCGAAATCCCAAACGATTTGAACGACCCCCGACGCATTCGCCGCCTGCGAGCCCTGCTCTGGGCGCGACAGAGCGACGAGTTGTTCCGAACGCTCGAGGGGACGCTCCACGAACGGTGCGTGCCGACGAACCTGCCTCTCGCCGATGCGTCTCGCGACCTTTGTCATTCCGGCGGCGTCCTCGAGCACTACAGACCCGACGAGCTCGCCGCCTTCGCACGCGAGTGCCGACGCGTCCTCAAACCGGGGGCGATCGCCTCGCACGTGCTCGACCACCGCGATCATCTCTGGCACGCCGACAAGGCCTATCCCTTCCTCGGCCACCTCGCCCTGGCTGAGCCCCTCTACCAGCTGCTTCACGGACATCGGCGATCGCTGAGCTACCACAACCGTTTGAGCCCCGAGGAGGTTGTCGCCCTCTTCGAACGCGAGGGATTCCGTTGCCTCGCCCTGCGGCGGCTCGTGCTGCCCGAACGGATCTACCTCGACGCCGACGAGGCGGCGCGGAGGGGAGCGCCCGGTCTATCGCGACGCTACCTCGCGCCGCGCCACCGCGCGATCAGTGAGGCCGACCTGCGGACGGCGGCGGCGCACTACCTGTTCCAGAAGAGCTGAACGGCGCCGAGCGCCTTCGGCGATGACGACATACCGGTGGGACCGGATCGATCGTGCGTAGACGACGTACCGCACACGCATCCGCGCGAAAAGACGCATGTCGCCGACAGCCCGGTAGCCACGACCATCGCTGGTACACTCGAGGCGGGGCCACCGTCTCACTCGCGTTCGAGTCACGCGTCGCCACCGTTGACGCGGCGCGCTCCGTCGCGCGATAATTCGGTTCGCAAAAGGAGGTGCGGTCTGGAGGTCAAACGGATCCGCGAGCTCACGGACGAGCTCACCTCGGGAAGCAATCCCTTTCGGCGATACGAGGCAGCGTGCGCCCTGGCGGAGCTCGACGCGCCACCGAGCGGGGTGATCGAGGCCCTCGTCGCCGCCCTCGACGATCCCGGTTCCCACGTCGAAGAGTACGACGATCGCGGCACCATCGTCGGCGCCGAGCGCCGCTCAGTCTCTGACGCCGCGGCCCAAAGCCTCGCCAGCTACGGTTCAGAAGCACTGACGCGCGTCATCTCAGCGGCGCTCCTCGGTAGCGACGGCGCGATGCGTCAACTCGCCTTCCTGGTGCACCGCCAGAGCCCGGATCAGCTCGCCGAGCTCAACGTCGAGACGCGGAGCCTGGTGACCGAGTGGCTTGAACAGGGCGAATACGCGGAGATCGGGCAGCGCAACGAACAGGAGCGGGCGCTGGCCGCGCTGCGCTGGATCGCGGACGAGCCGATCGAGCGCGTCGCCGCGTGGTCCGCGCGGCTCTCGCATCCAGACTACGAGGTGCAGCTGCAGGCGATCGGCGACCTCTCCCGCTGCGAGGCGGATCGGGATCGCGTCGCCGACACCCTCGCCTCCGCCCTCCTCGACGGGCGGCTCCACTATCTCGCCCAGTCAGCGGCCGCTGGGGCGCTCGTGCACGTCGGCGGTGCCCTCTCAGCGGCTCAGACCCGCGCCCTGCTCGGCGGGCTGCTCGATCACACCCTTCTCGGAGCGATGCCAGAGCTGCTCGACGTGCTCGCGCAGCAGCAGCACCACGCCCCCGAGGCGATCGCCGAGGCCCTCGTCGACTGGCTCGTCGGAGAGAAGCGCTCTTTGCCATTGTCCCGCGAGCGCTGGAGGCGAAGCCGCTACGCCGCCGCCCGCGGGCTCGGCCGGCTCGGTCACCTCGTGCCAGAGCTTCGCGAACGCCTGGCGCCCTACTACGAACGGGCTCGGGGCGACGAACGAGCGCTGCTCTCGTTGGCCCTCGGCAACACGGCTGATCGACCGCTCGGCTGACGGCTTTAGCGGGCGCGGCGCACCCGATCGGCCGAACCCAGCGGGTGCTGAGCGACGGACTCGCAAACCGGCCCACGCGAGCGACCGAACCCGGCGGGTGCCGAGTGACGGACCCGAAGACCAGCGCACAGCGCGATCTACTCGCCGCACCAGTGCCGGATCTGTCGATAGACCTCGGGATGCCAGATCAGATCGAAGTGATTCAGCCTCGGAAATACGCGGCAATTCTCACGGGGAAAGGGGATCGATCGTTCCGCGGAGCCCTCCTGCCCGGTGGCGCTCGGCAGGCGCACCAAGCAATCGCCGAACCAACGAGTGACGAGGTGCCCGACGTCCTCGGTCAACGTTCCGGCGAGGACATAGTGCGACGCGCCGGGCAAGAGCGGAATCGGGAGGCGGTTGTTTCGCAGCGGCCGCTCCGGCGTGCGACGCCACTCCTCGTCGACGAGATAGCCGAAGCGCAAGTCTTTGATCCCACTGCTGCGCAGCTCGAGAAGCCCGCCGACGAGGTAGGTGTACGGATTCCGGATCCGCTTGAGGGTCTGGCTGACGAGCTCGGCGAGCTTTTCGAGCGGCGCGCCCAGATTCGGCGTGCCGAGGAGAAACACGCGCCGCACGGCGTGACACCAGCTCGCTCCATCGAGACGCCCGTAGTGACACGCGCTGCGCACGACGAGCCCGCCGAGGCTGTGCCCGATCAACACGATCTGCTCGATTGGGACCGGCCACGCTGCGCAGAGCGCCGTGATGAGCTGCGCCAGCTCGCAGCCGTTGTCCGAGACGTGGCGGCCGCTGTTGTAGCGCAGGTAGAGGGGCGTATAGCCGAGATCCTGTTGTAACAGCGAGCCGTAGTCGCGGTTCTCCGGGTGAAACCAGCTCCACGCTTGCTCGTTGCACGCCAGTCCGTGCACGAGTATGCAGATCGAGCCCGTGACCGGACCGAGCTGGGAACGCAATCGCCGCTCGAGCGCGACCTCGCCCTTTCGACCGACCAAGCGCATCGAGATCGCGAGGGGCCGCTCGCGCTCGGCCAGACGGTCACCGACGAATCCGTTGAGGATGCTCGCCCCCCAACCCGCGATGCGGGCCAGAGCTCCCTGCCAATCCACGCCCGCCGGCGGCTGCTCGATCGCCGTCGGTGGACCCACGTCCGATGATTCACTCATCGCCCCTCCCGGATGCGCGACCACGACGTGTAACAATGTATCACATTGTCTACAAAAGTCAAGAGAGGCCCGCGGGCGAACGAGCTGCCACGTATCGTCATTGGCCCTGAGTCCCCGGGGGTGAGTACACGCTCGGCATGGGCACAGCACCAGGGATTCATGTTCCATCCATTGATCGCGCCGCCGTCGCTGCGCAGGCAGGTGGCTCAGCGTGCTTGGCTCACCTTTCCCGTCAGCGTGGCCGTTCGGACCAGCGTGGGAATGTTGATTGCGCTCACGTCGAGGGACGCCGTGCGCAGCCCGGGGTTGCTGCTCTGCATCGTGATGAGCAGCTGGCACGACTCATTCGGTGCCAGCGCGGCGGTGCAGCCATTCTGGGTGATGCTGAAGCTGCTCGCGTCCGCTCCGACGATCGAGAAGGTCGGCGCGATCGCCGTCGGACCGTCTCCGCTGTTGGAGATCGATAGCGAGAGGGTCTTCGAAACCCCGAGCGCCACGCTGCCGAAATCGAGCGTGTCCGTCGACAATCCCCAGCCGGGACCGCCTCCCGTGCCCAGAACGCGCAGCGTCGTGCCGTCGGCGACAACGATCGTCCCGTCGAGATCGCCCGCGCTGGTCGGATGGAAGATCACCGAGAAGCTGCAACTCGCCAGCGGCGCAAGGGTCGTGTTGGAGCAGCTGTCCGCGTCGAGCACGAAGGGGCTGGCGCTGCTCGTCAGCGTTCCGAGCGGCTGTTCGACCACGCCGATGTTGATCACCGTCACACTCCTGGGCAGCGAGCTCGAATCGATCGCCGTATCGGGAAACGACAGCGGGTTCGACGACAACCAGAGACCCAGGATCGGACCGCCGCGGACGGGCCAAACGCGAGCGACGACGTCGAGGGAGGTGTCGATTCGATCGAGCGCGGAGAGATAGGTGATCCAAAGCCGCTCGAAACGCCCGGCACCGAGCTGCACCGCGTACGCCAAACTCCCGATCTGGGCGAGATGCTCGTGGCTCTGCGCCTGATCCGTCGAGCTCCAGTAGAGCCCATCGCTCTGGACCGAGAGGAAGACCCCCGAGGGTAGCGCCTCGGCACCGAGTCGCATCAGGCTGAAGAGCTCGCGACGGTTGGGGAGTCGCCAATCTCCATATGTCGCGTTGTACTGCGCGCAGCTCTGCACGCCGTCGTTGAGATCATCGATGGCCTGGAGCGCGGCGAGCCACGATAGAGGCTGCGCGAAACAGCCTGCGTCTCTCAGCCAGACCAGACCCGTCGTCCCGTCCCGCACGGTCCCGTCGCCGAGATCCTCGAAGCGCGGCGACGGATCAGGGACGCCGAGCTGACGATCGCCGTCGTCGCCGGCTTGAAACAAGGTCGTCTGACCGCTCTTCCAGAGGCGCGCCGGCCCGCTGGCGTCGCCGCGCACGAGGAACAGCCCGGGCAGCGAGAGCGCGCCGAAGACGTACGCTTTGGGCCACGGGCCGATCACCGAATAGGCGAGGGTCAGGTCGCTCGCCCCGGGATCGCCGCTCTGGAGGTGGTAGACGAAGGCCTGGTCGGCGTCGTAGCTCGTCGAGCTCCAGCTGAAGAACGAGTCGGCGAGGGCGCCGTCGGGCAGCACGAAGGGCTCGTGGCTCATCGTGTCGATCAGCGAGAGCGAGTCAAGCTCGACGATCGTGGGCACGCGCCAGTCATCATGGTCGGCGTCGTAGCCGGCGCAGCTGATCGCCTTGGCGTTGACCAGCGCTGGAACCCCCATCGCGTCGCTCCAGGTCTCGACGACGCCGAGACACTCGAGGTGCTGAAACCACATCAGCCCACTGAGCCGGTCGGTGAGCGTCCCGTCGCCGTGGTCGATGAAGCGCGGTTCGGGCCAGGCGAGTCCTCGGCGGAGATCCCCATCGTCACCCGGAGCCCGGGAGACGCGGCGGCCGGTCTTCGAGAGCACGATCGGCGGCGCGTCTTCGACGGCGTCCGGCACGGTCGGCACATCGTGCGGCTCCGTATCGTGCTGGTCGCTGCTCAGCGCATCGTCCGGGCCGGCGTCGTTCGTCTCTGTCTCCTCGAGCGGGCCGAGATCGCTGGACTCGATCGCGTCGCTCGGATCGCCATCGCCGAAGGCGCCGTCTCCGGGGGATGCGCCGTCGTCTTCTGCGTCCTGGGGCGGCAGCGAGTCGTCGCTCGCCGCGTCGCTGTCGCCCTGGGGCGTGCTGACGTCGGCGAGCGCGTCACCGCTCCTCCAATCGTCCTGCGGGGGGGCGCCATCGGCGACGATCGCATCCGCGTTGAGACCGTCGAGCCCGTCGCTCGGGTCGGTCAGCTCTGGCGTGGGCAAGCTGGCGTCGGCCGGCGCGTCGAGCGGCGGTAACGTGGACGTGCAGGCTATCGCGAGCACCAGTAGTGACGCGAGCATGACGAATCGGCATCTGAACGGGCGTACGAGCATCGCTTCCCTTTCGATACAGTGTGGCTCCGCCGTGGGATCGGATCAAGCGCTATTGCACAAAGAGCCACCGATCGAGGGGCGCGCTTTACAGCGCACCGCATCTCTGCTTCAATTGGTGCCGATGGATCTACGAGAAACACGCCTGCCGCGCTACGCCGAGATCGCCGAGAGCCTGCGCGGCCAGATCGAGAACGGAGAGCTCAATCCGGGAGACAGGCTCCCGAGCGAGCGCGAGCTGAGCCGCGCGTTGGGCGTGACGCGGCCAACGCTGCGCCAGGCGTTGCTGGACCTCGAGCTCGAGGGTCTCCTGCGGCGACGTCCGGGAGCGGGGACGTTCGTCGCCGAACCGAAGATCGAACGCCTCACGGGGCGGCTCAGCCCCTTCACCCGCGGAATGGAACAGAAAGGGCTCGAGCCCGGCGCCCGAGTCTTGCTGGTCGAGACCCGTCCGGCATCGAAGTCGATCGCCGCGCGGCTGCAGCTGACGGTCTCCGCTCCCCTCTTCTATTGCCACCGCCTACGTTTGATCGGGGGCGAGCCGATGATGCTCGAGAAATTCTACCTCCCCGCGCAGCTCGTGCCCGCGTTCGACACCCTCGACCTGAGCGGCTCGATCTATCAAGCCCTCGAGCAGCAATACGGCGTCGTCGTGCAGCGCGCCCAGCAGAGCCTCGAGGCGGTCGCCGCCTCCAAACAGGAGGCGCAGCTGCTCTGCGTCGCCCCGGGGGATCCGCTGCTGATGGAGCGACGCATCGCCTTCGACCCGGCGGGTCATCCGGTGGAGTACGCCAAAGACCTCTATCGCGGCGATCGCTTCCGCTTTCTCTCCGACGTCGAGCGCTGAGGGCCAATCGCGCGCTGAGGGTCAATCGAGGCCCGTATCGCAGAAAATGTGGTTCGGGCTCTTGTTTTCACACAGCGCGAGCCCGGTGTTGCAATACGTCGCCGCCACACAGGCGCAGCTGCGGTCGACGTCGCAGCCGAGGGGCACCGGCTTGCAGCCGATCGATGTCGGTCCACCGAAGTTGCCTTCGATGCAGATCTCCGTCGCACTGTCGCAGCTCGTGTCTCCGCAGGGTGTCTTCTCGCCGATGTCGGCGACGTTCGCGTCGTCGGAAAGATCGGGCGCCGCCACCTCTGCCACGTCTCCTCCGCCGGTCTGGTCGGATTCGACGGCATCGGTGAGATCCGTCTCCACGCTCGTGTCAGACACGAGGGCATCGTCGAGATCCGTCTCTACGCTCGTGTCGGGCACGAGGGCATCGTCGAGATCCGTCTCTACGCTCGTGTCGGGCACGAGGGCATCGTCGAGATCGGCCCCACCCCCCGTGTCCGCGAGATCACCACTACCGTCTTTTGCGGCGGTCGCGTCGTCGTGCAGCGTGATCGCCTCGCGGGAACAGCCCGATCCTGCGCCGAGGAGCAGCGCGAAGAGGACAAAGATGAGCCGGCGTCGAAGCATGTCGTGACCCTCCCGTTCGATTTCATCATAGCGCAAGCGATCGCGCCGCGCACGTAAACAGTTTGAAACGACACGGAAAGAGTCACAGGCGCGTTGACATCGCCCCTCGATGTGGTCTATACCAAAATTGATTGGTATAGACCACTTCTGTCTATTCCGCTCACCACCGCGCGACTGTCGTCCGCCTCGGACGTCAAGGAGAATACCGATGATCGGTGAACCCAACCCCTCTCTCGTGACCCAGCTCTCCGCCGTCGGTCGAGTGTCCGATGAGCTGCGGCTCGCGTCGGCGCAGATGCGCCGGGTCTACAGCGATTGCGCCGGGAACAGCGTGCGCTTCGTCATTCTCGATTGCAGCGGAACCGTAATGGACCGTTACGTAGACGCGCCGGCGGTGGTGTTCGTCGCCGTCTTCGAGGCCTTTGGCGTCCCGATCACGATGGACGAGGCGCGCGTTCCGATGGGCCTGCGCAAAGACCTGCACATCAAGGCGTTGACGGAGACGCCGGCGATCGCCGCTCGCTGGGAGACGGTCCACGGCCGCACGCCGCAGCCCGCCGACGTCGACGCGCTCTTCGAGCGCTTCGTGCCGATGCAGCTCGAGCTGCTACGCGCGGGCGAGTATCACACGCTGTTGCCCGGTGTCGCCGACGTCGTCACGGAGCTACAGAGTCGGGGCGTCGGGATCGGAATCACCACCGGGTTCACCCGAGAGATGCTCGATCTCTTGCTCGCTGGCGCGAAGGCTCAGGGCTTCGTCCCGGACGTCTCGGTCGCGGGTGACGAGGTCGAAACGCCGCGCCCGCATCCCTTCATGGTGGTCAAGAACCTCGAGCGAATGGGTGTGCTCAACCTGCGGAACGCGATGCGTTTGACCGTCAAGGTGGACGATACCGTCTCGGGCGCCGGCGAAGGCGCGCCGCTCTGCTGGCGCGTCGCTGTATCGAAGTTCAGCAACTACGTCGTCGACTGCGCCGCCACCGCAGACGCGCTGGAACCCGCGGCGTTGCGCCGTCTGGAGCTCGCGGCGAAGGAAAAGCTCATCCGCGAGAGCGGTGCCCACTACGTGATCGACGAGCTGCGTGACCTGCCCGCCGTGCTCGCCGAGATCGACCAGCGCCTCGCGGCCGGCGAGAACCCGTGAGTCGCGTCACTTCGGGGCTGGCGACAGCCGCCACGCGCTGCATTTCCGATCCATCTTGACTTTGAGCATGCCGACCAGCGAGCGCTGGCGCAGGCCCTCGCATTCTGCTACGCATTCATTCTGTTTGACCTCTGGGGCCTGCACGCCGTGGATCCGTTCGTAGCACGCGATCGCCTCGGCGCAGAGGCTCGAACAGCGCAGCGCGGACTCGTCGACCAGCGGGCGCCCTTTGGTCGGCGCGAAGGTTCTGCAATAGGTCTGCACGTCGGTCAGCACCCGGGCAGCCGTGCCGCTCTTTTCGAGGCGCGCGGAGCACTGCGCCTCACAGAAATCGACCATCGCGGCGATCGTCTCCGCTGGGCGACCCGTGCGGACCAGACAGCCACGCCAGTGCGAGCAGATCGCGTCGCAATTCCGCGGGTTCAGCTGCCGCGGATCGCTCGTCGGCGTGGGCGTCTGCCGCCCCTCCATGTCCGGTGTCGGTCGAGGCAAACGCCGTGGCGTCACGGCGGGGCCCGGACCCGGGATTCGTCTCGGCGGCCGCACCGGATCCGACAACGGGCTCGGGGCCTTCGAGACCGACGTCGGCGGTTTTTGCACCTCGCGATGCCGCGACTCGACGTCGCCGGGCGCGGGGCGCCTGTGGAAGCGCCAGTAGGCGACGGCGAGCGCGCCGCCGAGCACGACGACCGCGATCAACGCGATCAGCCCGCGATACCGGTGGGCACTCGAACCAGCGGGCGGCGCCGCTTCGGGGCCGATCGTCTCCGTAGCGTCGAGCGTCGTCTCCGGGTCCGCGGCGCTCTCGTTCGAGAGCCTCTGACGAATCCGCTCTAGATCCCGCTTTTCGCGTGCGAGCTGCTCACGTTGGCGGTCGATCTCGCGGCGCTCCTCACTCAAACGGCGATTCTCCTCTTCGAGACGCACGCGCTCGACGTCGCGCTCGAGCCGCTCGGCGCTACCCCGCAGTCCCGCGGGGTCGTCCGCACCGCGAGAGGCAGCGGAATCGAGGGCCGCGAGCAAGGGCCAGAGCTCGGAGCGAAACTCGTCGACCGAGCGATGGCGCTCGGCGGGGTCGAAGGCGAGCGCTTTGCCAAAGAAGGCGACGAGCGGCTCGGGAAGCGCTAGAGCGCGTAGATCCGCGAGGGGATCGAAGCTGCGGTCGGCCTTCAGCGCCATCACCTCATGAGCGGTGCCCGACGAGAAGAGCCATCGGCCCGTCAGCATCTCGATCACGATCGCGCCGACGGCGTAGAGATCGGTCCAGGGACCGATGTTCGTCCGACTCACCTGCTCGGGCGCCATGTAGGCCGGCGTGCCGAGAATGTAGGCGGTGTTGCGCGTCTGCTCGGTGAACTTGGCGAGGCCGAAATCGACGATGCGAACGAAACGATCATCCCCCTTGACGCTCTGGCGCAAGAGGTTCTCGGGCTTGATGTCTCGGTGGATGATCTGCTGCTCGTGGGCACAGGCGAGCCCATTGAGGACCTGCTGGATCACGTGGGCGACGATCGGCGCGTCGAATCCGACGCCGCGCTCGATCTGCTCGTCGAGGTCATGTTTGAGCGTCCGGGCGCCCTCGACGAGCTCCATCGCCATGAAGGGCTTGTCGTCCCAGAATCCATACTGAATCAAGCGCACGATATTCGGGTGGGCGAGCCTCGAAAGCGAGAGCGCCTCGCGCTCGAATTTCGCGTGGACCTCGCGGCGCACGTCGGGATCGCTGAACTCGGTGGCCAGCAGCTTGAGCGCCGTCTTCATCCAGAGCGGGCGTTGCAGCGTCAGATAGACCCGCCCGTACGATCCGCGACCGAGGACGTCGACGACGAGAAAATCGGAGATCAGCTGGCCGAGGTTCGGATCGCGAAAGAGGGTGCCCCGAGGATGGAGCTTGGCGGCAAACGCCTCGGGTATCAGGTGCAGGCCGTCATCACGACACGTCGGCGCCTCGCAGGGCGCGCCGACGACGCCACGCGCGTCGCATCCTGGGCATTGGCCAGCGGCTGTCATGGTCCGGTTCTCGGTTTCGAGCGCTTGCGGCCAAGCGGCGCGAGACGGACGCTCCGCGTGTTCCAACGCTGGCCGTCGGAGCGTACGAGTTGAACCCGCACCTCGTATCGTCCCTTTCCGAGCTCGGGTTCCCGCGAGCACTGGGTGCTACCGACGCTCAGCGTGCGCCGCAACGCCCAGGTTCGGGCGATCGTCTCCTCGAGTGGCCGGAATTGCCGCAGCGGAATCCAGCGTCGGCCGCGTCGATACGCGACCTCCCAGACAAAGGAGCCGACCATCCGTCGATCGAGGCCGGACGACACCGTGAAGATCGCCGTGCGGCTTTGATAGCCGCAGCTCGACGTAGCCGGATGTGGGGGCTGCTGCGTGACGGCGACGAGCCGCGGGCGATCGCGCGGAACCGCCAACCCACGCGCCCCCGTGCGAAAGCGAACGACCATCGGCGCGTGGTACGTCTTGACGCCGTTGGGTCGATGGATCGTCATCAGACGGTACTGCAGCTTGAACCAACGATTCGGCGGCAGCGGTTTGAGCGGCGAGATGCGGGTGTAGGGAAACAGATAGTCGACACGGAGCGGAACGCTCGTACCGCTGCGCTCGTCGAGCAGGAGATA
>JAGQJP010000599.1 GCA_020430585.1 Myxococcales bacterium
AGAACTCGGGCTCGAGAACCCGATCCCCGACGACCACGACGGGCAAGAAGCGCTCGACGCCGACGCGGAACGGCTCGCGATAGGGCGCAAAACCGAGCTGGCCAGCGTAGCGAAACGAGCGATACCGCGATTGCAGGCGCTCGGGAAGGTCGAACAGCTCGGCCACCGAATCGGAGAGCTGGACGAAGGGGCGAAGACCGCCGACGAGAACAGAGAGGTGCCGCGAGCGATAGGCGAGATCCCAGGGATGTCCGAGGGTTCCGTGCTGAAAGGTGATCGTCGTGTGATTGAGGCTCTTGAGCCGCAGGCGCGGGTCGTCCGAGCGTTTGCAGCCCGTCACCGCGAGCGCGACGAGCAATCCGAGCGCGACGAGCCCGCCAGCTCGCAGGGGACGGATCGAAGCACGGGGCATCGAGCGCCTCGTCGTCACAGCTTGGGAGTCGGCGCGACGGTCAGGATCGCCTTCAGATCGTCGTCGGTGACCATGAAGCCCGCCCCGACGAAGTAATCGCGCAACTTGTTGGAGATGATGTCGTCGACGCCGCCGGTGATGAAGATGTACTTCCAGACGGAAAATTGCGCGCGCGCCTTGATCCGAGGGCTCGTATTTCGGGTAAAATCAAAGAAATCGAACGAAAGTTGAATTCGATCTTTCCAGAAGCCCATGTCGAAGCCGAAGCCGCCGCTGTTCTCGATCAGTCCGAAGCGCCCGGTCAGGAAGTGCCAGCGCTTCGCGAACTGCAGCGAGAACTTGATCGTATCCTTCGTCTCGGTGATGTCCTCGCGAAACACCGCGGGGTCGTTCGGGTTCGTCGTGCGCGTCACCCGCGTGGTGTTCGACGTGTGGCCGCGCGGGTCGGTGACCAGCTCGATCAGGTAGTACTTGTCCTCTTTCGGCTGGAGCTTGAGACCGACGTAGTTCTTCACCCCGTTCTGCTTGATGTTGTACTCGGTTCGCAGACCGATCTGAGTCTGCAAGCGCGTGATCTTCTTAACGAAGTTCCCGACCTCGTCGACCGTCGACTCGACCCCCTTGATCAGCTTGTCGTCGTTGACGAGGCGGCCGAGGGTCGAATCCTTCTTCGTATTGATCTTGTGCGTGATGTCGCCCACGTTCTTCAACGTTTTCTTCAACGAGACCAGGTTCGCGTTCAAATTCTTCAGCGTGTCGTCGATTCGCGAGTCGTTGCGCGCCAGCATCTTGTCGACGCGCGAGGTGATCGAGCCGAGATTGACGACGACCTGATTCAGCCCGCGCTTGTTGTCTCGGGTGATCTGCGCCAGATTGCGCAGCGTCTCGCGGATCGCCCGCTGATTCTCGGTGGTGATCTTGGCCAGGTTCGCCGAGGTCTTCTCGATGTTCTGCACGATCTTGCGGATCGAGTCGGTCTGCGAGACGAGCCCCTTGTCGACGAAGCGATTGATCCCCTTGACCGTCGACTGCAGCTCTTTGGTCAGTGACGCGACGCGCTTCGAGACGAGGCGAACGTTCTCGGTGATCTCGTTGAGCCGCGCCGTGCCCTTGACGCCGCCATAGACGTTGGCCAGCGATTTTGTGAACTTCTCGACGTTGTCGCCGATCCCCTCCATCTTCTTCATCACGTTCGCCAGGCCGGAATCACCGACGACGTTGGGGATCTGGTCGCCATCCTTGAGGTACTCACCGTGGGTCCCGGGAAAGAGGTCGAGGTAGTAGTCCCCGAGGATCGACGCCTGGCGCTTGTAGACGACCGCCCCTCCGTGAAACTTGACATCGCCCAGCTTGACGCCCTTGAACAGGCGATAGCGCTTGTCGAGGCGGATGATCACCTTCGCCTCGCGGGGGCGCTTCGGGTCGAGGACGATGTCGTCGATCTGACCCACGGGCACGCCGCTCATCGTTACGCGGCTCTTGACGACGATCCCGATCACCGAGTCGAAGTAGCAGTAGACGGTGTACGAATTCTTTTCGTCGACGATGTTCTTCGAGACCGAGCCGAACGCCCAAATGAAGGCGGCGATCCCCCCTACGGCGACCAATCCGACGATCAACGGTTTCGTAATCTGCTTCATGTTCCGATGACGATAGCAAAAAGCCTCGCGTGCATGCAAGCGGGAACGGCTTCGAGACCCGCGGGCGACGGATCCCGCCGACGACTAGTCGACCGATTGGTCAGAACATCAGCACGGTGAGGAAGTAGTCCTGGACGAGAATCAGCACCGACGAGAGCACGACCGACTGCGTCGTCGCCACCCCGACGCCAGCCGCACCACCGCTCGCGTTGATCCCTTTGTAGCAGCCGACGACGGCGATCGTGACCCCGAAGACAGCAGCCTTGATCAAGCCGCTGGTGATATCCGAGGGCCTCACGTACTTCATCACCTTGGCGACGAAGAGCCCGCTATCGACGCCAACGAATTTCACGGCGACGAGATAGGCCCCGACCATCCCGACGAGGTTGAAGTACATGCAGAGGATCGGCACCATGATCAGCGCCGCGAGCATCCGCGGGACGACGAGATACTGTAGCGGATTCACCGCCATCGTGTTCAGCGCGTCGATCTGCTCGGTGACCTTCATCGTCCCCAACTCGGTGGCGATCGCCGAGCCGACGCGACCCGTCACCATGAGCGAGGTCAACACGGGCGCGAGCTCGCGGGTCAGCGCGAGAGCGACCGTCGAGCCGACGAGGGTCTCGGCGTTGAAGAGACGAAAGGCTTTGTAGCTCTGCAACGCGAAGACCATTCCCGTGAAGGTGCCGGTGAGACAGACGATGAAGAGGCTACCGACGCCGATGAAGCTGAGCGCCTCGACGAACAGGCGAACGCGGTAGGGCGGCCGAAACATCCAGACCAAGGTTTCGAAAAACAAAAGGAAAATATCGCCGACGCTCTCGACGGCGCGGCGCAGCAGATGCAGGATGGAGAGAAGGCGTTGCATTCGATCGCCGAATTCGACTCACGCGTTGGACCTATCGCATCCTGGCATACCCTCGACGATTGTTCAAGCCCGACCCCGAGTGGGCAAGCGAGACGGATCCGTCGACACGAGAGCGAGCCCACCTTGACAGCGTCGCGCACTCCACGTAGAGATCAAGACGCAGCCCCGGAGGACGAGATGGCGACGATTCGAATCCAGCTCAACGGCGAGCCCCGCGACATTCCCGAGGGGCGTACGCTCTTGCAACTGCTCGACGAGCTCGAGCTGGCCGCGGGTCGCGTTGCCGTCGAACACAACCGCGAGGTGATCCGCCGAGCCAACCTCGGCGAGATCGCGCTCGAAAGCGGCGACGTGGTCGAGCTGATCCACTTCGTAGGAGGAGGATGATGAGTGACAGATGGCGCATCGGCGCACACGAATTCGAATCGCGTCTGATCGTCGGGACGGGAAAGTACGCCTCGGTCGACCAGGCGATTCAGGCGATCCGCACCTCGGGCGCCGAGATGGTGACCGTCGCGGTGCGGCGCGTCGATCTCTCCGATCGGGCGTCGGGTTCGCTGATGTCGGCGCTCCTCGAGCTCGGCGTGACGCTGCTCCCGAACACCGCGGGGTGTCACACCGCCGATGAGGCGGTTCGCACGGCGAAGATCGGGCGCGAGCTGGCCGAGGTCGACCTGGTCAAGCTCGAGGTGATCGGCTGCCAGCGCACCCTCTTCCCCGACATGCC
Organism: Myxococcales bacterium; assembly: GCA_020430585.1. Classification (GTDB taxonomy): domain Bacteria; phylum Myxococcota_A; class UBA9042; order JAGQJP01; family JAGQJP01; genus JAGQJP01. Next base: position 3,648 of record JAGQJP010000599.1, read on the forward strand.
CGAGACGTTGAAGGCGGCCCAGATGCTGCTCGACGACGGATTCACCGTGCTGCCCTACATCACGGACGACCCGGTGATGGCGACACGCCTGGCGGAGATGGGCTGCGCCGCGGTGATGCCCCTCGGAGCGCCGATCGGCTCGGGCCTCGGCTTGCGAAACCCCTACAATATCCGCATCATCATGGAGCTCGTCGACGTTCCCGTGATCGTCGATGCGGGCGTCGGCACCGCCTCGGACGCGGCGGTGGCGATGGAGCTCGGCTGCAGTGCGGTCTTGATGAATACGGGCATCGCTGGGGCAAACGACCCGGTGCTGATGGCCTCGGCGATGCGCAACGCGGTGCTCGCGGGGCGACAAGCCTTTCGAGCGGGGCGGATCGGCAAGAAGCTCTACGCCACCGCCTCGAGCCCCCTCGACGGCCTGATCAACGGCTGATCGGCGCGCTCTGTCGATGTCACCGCCCTTTCGACTCTGCTTGATCAGCGATCGTCGCCTCGCCGACGATCTGGCCCAGGCGCTCGAGCTGACGCTCGCGGCGCTTCCGCCAGGTGTGGCAGCGGTTCAGCTGCGGGAGAACGAGCTGCCCGACCGTGAGCTGCTGGCCCTCGCGCGCCAGCTCCGCACCGTCACCCGTCGGCGCGGCGCGCGCCTGTTGATCAACGACCGCCTCGACATCGCGCGGCTCGCCGAGGCCGACGGTCTGCAACTCGGGCAGCGCAGCGCCCCTCTCGCAGCGATCCGCCATCACTGGCCCGACGCCTGGCTCGGCTCGAGCTGCCACGACGCGCGAGAGCTCGAAGAGGCAACCCGCGCAGGTGCCGATTTCGCCCTGCTCAGCCCCGTCTTCCCCCCGCATTCGAAGCGCTACGACCTCGCGCCGCTCGGCGTGACGCGCCTGGGCGCGCTCTGTCGGACGACGACGCTGCCGATCTTCGCATTGGGTGGGCTCGACGCCTCGAACCTCGCGGCGCTGCGCGACAGTGGCTGCTACGGTGCAGCGATGATCGGCGGCTGGCTCTCAGCGCAGGCCGATCCCACAGCACTCGCCGCCGCTCTGCGTTCCGCCCGATTCGCCTGAGCGAGCGACACCTCGTTGCCCGAGAGCCCCAGCAATGGTTGTCTCGGCCCGCACGCTACGGTATCATGCGGCGGTCATCCCCCTCGGAGGAGTCGTCGTATGGAACGGATCCAGAGTCAGATCGACCGCAAGAGCGAGCGCTACCAGCAAAACTACGCCGCGATGTCGAAGCTCGTCGACGGGCTCGAGCAGGCGCTCGCGAAGACCCGCGAAGGTGGCGGCGAAAAGTACAACAAGCGCCATCTCGAGCGCGGCAAGCTGCTCCCTCGGGAACGCATCGAGCTGCTCCTCGACCGGGACTCCTACTTCCTCGAGCTCTGCCCCTTGGCGGGCCACGGAATCAAGGGGATCGACCCGGGCGCGGGCACCGTCGGCGGCGTCGGCGTCGTCAACGGCGTCGAGTGCATCATCACCTGCAGCGAAGCGACGGTCAAAGGCGGCGCGATCAACGAGTACGGGCTGATCAAATCGCTGCGGATCGGCGAGATCGGCGTCGAAAATCGCCTGCCCGCGATCAGCCTGATCGAGTCCGCCGGGGCGGACCTGCCGAATCAATCACGGATCTTCGTCCCCGGCGGCCAGAGCTTCAAAGGCCTGACGCGGCGGAGCAAGCAGATGGTGCCGACGATCTGCGTCGTCTTCGGCAGCTCGACGGCGGGCGGCGCCTACGTCCCAGGGATGAGCGACTACGTCGTGATGGTCAAGAACGAGGCCAAAGTCTTCCTCGCGGGACCGCCATTGGTCAAGATGGCGACGGGGGAGGAGGTCGACGACGAGAGCCTCGGCGGAGCGGAGATGCACTCGCGGATCTCGGGCGTCTCGGACTACCTGGCGCAAGACGAGCACCACGGCCTGCGCATCGCGCGCCAGATCGTCGCGCACCTGAACTGGCGCAAACGCGGGCTACCGCGGATCGAAACGGTCGAAGAGCCGCGCTACGACCCTGACGAGTTGCTCGGCATCGTCTCGGCGGACGCGCAGATCCCCTTCGACCAACGCGAGGTGATCGCCCGCGTCGTCGACGGCTCTCGTTTCGCCGAGTTCAAGCCGGAGTACGGCCAGACCCTGGTCTGCGGCTGGGCCCACCTGCACGGCTACCTCGTCGGAATCCTCGCCAACAACGGAATTCTCTTTTCGGAGTCGTCGGTCAAGGGCGCCCAGTTCCTCCAGCTCTGCAACCAGCGCGGGATACCGCTGATCTTCCTACAGAACATCACCGGCTTCATGGTCGGCCGAAAGTACGAAGAGGGGGGGATCATCAAGCACGGCGCGAAGTTGATCAACGCCGTCTCGAACAGCGAGGTACCGCTCTTCACCGTGATGACGGGCGTCAGCTATGGCGCGGGAAACTACGGG
>JAGQJP010000600.1 GCA_020430585.1 Myxococcales bacterium
CGTCGCCCGCTCGGTGATCTCGAGAACGATTCGCGCGGCGTGGCGCGCCAGTGGCGACGCGCTCTCGAAGAGCGTCTCGTCGTTGAGGTCCCGGGGGTGCAGATTGACGTAGGTCTCGCAGCCCGTCGTCCCGTGATCCAGCGTCTCGGCGATATGGGCGCGGATCGCGCGACCGAGCTCGTAGAGGCGATCGAGGCGCTCGGCGGCGGCGAAGAGGGCGCCAGGGTGGGGGATCGACGGCTCCTTGGTGCGAACGAGACCCTCGTAGGCGACGATCTGACGCTGGCTCCAGCTGACGATCGGCTGGTAGGCGATCCAGAGCGAGTCGAGGGCGCGCCGAAACCCCGCCTCCACGCTCGCCAGGTCCCCCGGCTGGGGCTTCTCGCCCCCGACCTCGGCGGCGGCTTGGTGTTTCAGGCGCGCCATCCGGTGTAATCGCTCACCGTGCTCGATGGCGTCGATCAGCGCGCCGCTCGTGACCGGTTTGGTCAAGTAGCGTAGCGCGCCGAACTCGACGGCTTGCATCGCCGTCTCGATCGACGGTGAGCCCGTGATCAGGATCACGGGCAGATCGAAGCTTCGCGCCCGAATCGCTCGCAAGAGCTCAATTCCGTCCATGTCGGGCATCCGGATGTCGCTGACGACGACGTCGAACGTCTCCGTTTCGAGGAGGGCCAGAGCGGCGAGCGCCGACCCCGCATCGCGCACCGCGAGGTCGTGGCCGGTTAGAATTCGCATGTAGGCCCGTCGCAGCGCGTCTTCGTCCTCGACGAGGAGCACTCGCGTCGCGCCGCCCGCTGCCCCGGAGCGTGGTTCGTTTTCGGATTGCGTGCTCATGTCGTCTCATCCTGTTGAATCGACCTCTTTGGGCTCTTTTGTAGACAGTCGCGGACCTTTCGGCGGAGCGCGTTGGCCGAGAACGGTTTGGCGAGGAAGTCGAAGCCCATCGATGCGCCCTCTTCGTCGCCTGCCTCCTGCGCCGAGTAGCCGGACATCAGCAGCACGGCCAGGTCGCGTTTCTCCGATTGGAGCCGACGCGCGATCTCGTGCCCCCGCATTCGCGGCATCACGGAGTCGCTCAAGAGCAGCGCGATCGCGCCACGGTGTTCCGCCCAATATTCCAGGGCCTGCTCGCCGTTGGAGGCGGCCAGGACGTTGTAGCCGCACGTTTGGAGGATTCGCTGCGCGAGTTGGCGCACCGAATCGTCATCTTCGACCAACAGGATTGTCTCGTCGCCTCCGATGTCGACCGCGCTCGGCTCAGCCAGCTGGAGCTCTGCGGCGTCGACTCGTGGAAAGTAGAGCTTGAAGGTGGTGCCGAGCCCGGGCTCGCTATAGACCCAGATCGTTCCGCCGCTCTGCTTGACGATCCCGTACACCGTCGCCAGGCCGAGTCCCGTGCCTCGGCCCGCCTCTTTGGTCGTGAAGAAGGGGTCGAAGATCCGTTGCCGCGTCGCTTCGTCCATCCCCATCCCGGTGTCGCTCACGCTCAGCGAGACGTACTCGCCGGGGCTCGTGGCGATGTGGAGCTCGCAAAATGCGGCGTCGAGGATCACGTTTTCCGTCGCGATCGAGAGACGACCCCCAATGGGCATCGCATCACGCGCGTTGACCGCCAGGTTCATCACGACCTGTTCGATCTGCGTCGGGTCGGCCATGATCGCTCCCAGATCGGCGGCGAAATCTTCGACGATCTCGATCTCTTCGCTCATCGTACGGCGCAGCATGCCGCTGATCCCGCGGGCGATCTCGTTCACGTCTACGACCACGGGCGCGAGGACTTGACGGCTGCTGAAGGCGAGCATTTGGCGGGTCAGGGCCGCCCCGCGCATGCCGGCGTTCTTGATCTCGAGAAGATCGTCGAGCAGCGGGGACGCCTCGCCCACCGCGTCGCTGAGGAACTCGGAGTAGCTGACGACGACCGAAAGCAGATTGTTCATGTCGTGGGCGACGCCGCCCGCGAGGTGCCCGATCGCTTCGAGTCGCTGGGCGAGCTTCAGTTGCTGTTCGATCTGGCGCTGCTGTGTCACGTCGTTGGCGTGGGCGATCACGACGTCGTCGGGGGCCGAGCTGAAGGTCATTTCGAGCCTCGAGGCTCTCGGGGCTCCGGGAAACGTTGCGGTCACGTCACGGCGGAGGGGCCGGCCGCTCTCCAACGCGTCCTGCAGCGATGCGAGCAGGTCGGGGATGTTCGCCTCCAGGGACGAGGCGAGCCGTCCGATCAGCGTGTCGGGCTCGTCGAAGCGGGCTCTCGCTTCATCGGTCAGATCGACGAGCTCGAAGTCTGCGCCGCGTTTCCTCCAGATGAAGGTCGGGTGTGGCATGTGGGCGAAGACCGCGCGCCGCCGCGCTTCGCTATCGATCAGTTTCCGATGCGTCTCGGCGTTGCGCATCGCGACGGACGTCGCGTCCGCCAGAGCCTCGATCAAGCGAATCTCGCCCGGCATCACTCGGCGTGCCGAGGTCCAGTAGACGACGATCGCCGCGGGCGGTCCGTCGCGGTGGGTCGGAGCGGCGACGACGCTCTTGACGGACGTCGCCCGGTAGATCGCCTGTGATACCCGAGGGTCAGCGAAGACGTCCTCGATCGCGACGGTCCGCCCGTGGTGCATCGCCCATCCGCAGATGCACTCGTCTCTGTGGACGCGTCGCCCTCTCCAGCGAGGGCTGGCGGCGTCTTCGTGGAGATAGAGACAGTGATCGCCGTCGGCGACGACGAAGTGCGCTCCGTCGGCGTCCAGCAGCTCGCGCGCCGCTTGGCTGGCGATCGCGCCGATCCGCTCGAGGTCGCGGGCCTCCGCGAGATCGCGCGCGACCGATGCGAGGCGCTCGAGTCGGCGATTGAGGAGCTGGATCTCGTCGTCGCGCTGTCGCCGTTGGTCGAGGTCCCGCAGGCGTTGAATGCCGCGCGCGAGGTCGCTCGCCAGCTCTTCGAGCAGCGAGCCTTCGCGCGGAACGAATGGCTCTGGCCCGTCTCCATCGATCAGCAGCACACCGAGGAGCTGCTCACCGTTCCAGAGCGGCGCAGCGAATTGTGCAGGAGAGCTCGTTTTGGCGCTCCCGGTCGGAGCGTCGGACGCGTGGGGCGGCATCTCTGGCGCCTCGATCAACGGCGTGCGGCCCCGCAGCGCGCGCCCAGCCACACCGTCACCAACAGTGGCGGCGGCGCAGAGCTCGTCGGCCCAGGCGAAGGGGTCGTCGCAAGCGGCGTCAGCTGCCAGCACGCGCAGCGATTGCGGCTCTGGGCCTGCGAGGAGGCCGATCCACGCCCCGCGATAGCCGCCAGTCGTGACGATGGTGCGACAGGCCTCGCGGAGATAGGTCGCCTCGTCGACGGCGAGCGATTTGTTCGCTTCGCTCAGCGTGGCGAGGGCTCGGTTCACGCGGATGAGCTCGAGCTCGTCGCGCTTGCGCGCCGTGATATCGATCGAGAGGACGACGACCCCTTCGGGGACGGGCTCGACCCGCAGCTCGTACCAGCGGCGGCTGCCATCGGGGTAGACGAACTCGTTCTCCAACTCGTCGGGATTTCGCCGCTCCATGCAGCGACGGAGTCGCGCGAACATCGGGGTCTCACCGATTCCCGGGTAGATCTCGAACATCGTTCGGCCGATCAGCTCGGCTCGGGGCTTTCGAGCATGTTTTTCCGCTTCTTTGTTCAGAAAGACATATTTATAGTTTTCATCGATTACCTGAAGTCCCTCGCGGAGTGAGTCGAGGACGCCAGATAGGAGCCCTGGGTGATCCGTCGACGCTGCGCGCCGCTCGTCCGACTCGATTGTCATCTCCTCCCTATTTTCGGGCGTCGGTTGGGAGAAGTCAACATAAGTAATAGCTACTGCTGCTTTGACGCCGCCAACCGACGGCAGTCTTGCGTCGACAGTGGGTACGTCGCACCACGGTTTGACAGTCGGGCTCCCCGGGTCTATCCTGATTCTCGAAGCCCAAAGGACCCATACCGAGAGGTGCTCCATGAACCATCGACCGATCGTCTCCATTCTCGCGGCGCTTTCGCTGCTCGTTGCCGGGGTCTGGCTCGCGGGCTGCCCGGGTGACGACGACCAGAACACGAGCGACGGACAGGTGAGCGGTGACATGTCACCGTCGGACGCGCCGTCCAGTGACGTCGTGGGCGACGACGCGCCGGTCGGCGGTCTGAAGTGGTACAAGAGCTGCGGCGACCCCGTCTGCCGGGTCAACCCCGGACCGTCGTCGGCTCCGCCCTGCACCAGCGAAACGGTCGGCGAGCCCTGTTCGTCCGTCGGCGCGACGTGCGACGCCGGCCTCGGCTGTGGCGCCGTGCTGGTCTGCGCGGCGAGCGATCCCCGCTCGGGGATCGGTGGCTGCCCGATTAGCCAACGTCGCTTCAAGACCGAGATCCGCTACCTCAGCGCTCGTGATCGTGAGCGCTTTCATCGCGAGTTGATGCAGATCCGCCTCGCGACGTATCGCTACAAGACGGCGCCGACGAACGCGCCGAAGCGCCTGGGCTTCATCATCGATGATGTCTCGAGCCGCACGTGCATCGATGCCAAACGCGAGCGGGTCGATCTGTACGGTTACACTTCGATGGCGGTCGCCGCGTTGCAGGTGCAGGCGCGGAAGATCGCAGCGCTCGAGCGCGAGTTGGCGCTCCTGAAGGCGCAGATCGGGCGTTTGGTGTCCTCTCCCGCTTCTGAATGTCGCCTGCGACGGGTATCGAACCCCTGAACGACTTCGGACGTGAGCGTTTCCGGGCTCGACTGGACGGTGGAGGTCGCGATGATACCCTGGGAGTTGCTCGGAAGCGAGTCGATGCCCGACGGATACGAGGTGCGGCTCTATCGGCGCGGTGAGGAGTATTCGATCCGCGTCGCCCACTACGAGCTGATGAACAGCAAGGCCCACCGCTCCGAGGATGCGCTGGCCGAGCTCGCCTGCGCGATGCTCCAGAATCGCGAGACGGCGCAGGTCCTGGTCGGCGGGCTTGGTTTGGGGTACACGACCGCCGCCGCTCTGGCGGGGCTCGGCGAGGAGGCGCGGGTCGTCGTCGCCGAGCTCGTTCCCGCCGTCGTCGAGTGGAATCGCACCTTTTTTGGGCATCTCGCGGGCCACCCCCTCGGCGATCGCCGGGTCGTCGTCGAGATCGCCGATGTCGCCGACATGATGCGACGAAGCCGCGGGACCTTCGACTCGATCCTGCTCGACGTGGACAACGGCCCGCAGAGTCTGACGCGACGACAGAACGACTGGCTCTACGACCACGCTGGCTTGAGCACGAGTTACGCGGCTTTGCGCCCCCGCGGGGTTCTCGGGATCTGGTCTGCCGGAGCCGACGCGGACTTCACCAAACGGTTAGAACGCACCGGTTTCGAGGTCCGTGAGGAGCGGTCGCGCTCCCGGGCCAAGCGCAAAGGGAGCCGACACACGATTTGGCTCGCTCGTCGCCCCGGCTGAGGTACGCCCACAAAACCCGAGGACCTCGCCAGACGCGCTCGTAGGAGGCTCTCGTTCGAGCTCAGCGCGGACCGCACGCGACCGGACGGGGGGCTCGAACGGCGCGAAAGCTCGTCGAACGAGAAGATTCGTTGAAAGCCGAGACGACCGCGGCTATAATCGCCGCGCAAAAACGTACTCTTGAGAGGAGCCTCCGACCATGGATCGACTGAAACACCGAATTTTTGCCATTTTGACCGCATTGGCCCTGATCGGCGCCGTCGCCTGCGGCGGTAGCAGCGACAAATCGACGAGCGACACGACCGGCGGCAGCGACACGACCGGCGGCAGCGACACGACCAGCGGCAGCGACACGACGGGCGGCAGCGACACGACCAGCGGCGACGACTCGACGGCGGGAACCTGCGAGCTGGTCGGGACCTGGGTCTTCGCGTTCGGCGGCAAGTCGGACAACGAGATCGTCGTCAAGGACGACGGGACCTTCACGGTCACCGTGGTCACCTTGACCCTCAACTTCACCTACACCCTCGAAGGCACGACGTTGACGGTCAAAGACGACGAGGGCGCCGTCTGCGCGAACGACACGGGCGGTCAGTACACAATCAATTTCACTAGTGATTGCAATGGTTTCACCGTGACCGAGATCAAGGATGATTGCGCGATCCGCAAGACGCAGCTCAATGGTCTCGCCCCGACGCGCAAGAACTGATCGATGAGCCTCCGACCCGCGCCAGCGCGCTCGCACAGGTCGCGGCGCCCCGTCTTCGCGGCGATTCTGCCACTGTGCGCTCTCGTCTTGTTGGGGCAGTGCCGACCGTCCGGCTCGCAGTCGAACGAGCACCCGTCTGCACCCCGGCGGGCTGAGGTCACGTCGCCAAAGCGAGTGCCGAGTCCGACGACCTCCTCCTCACGTCGCGGTCCTACACCGCCAAGCCGCGGCGGCGGGACGCACAAGCCC
>JAGQJP010000601.1 GCA_020430585.1 Myxococcales bacterium
AGGTCGCCCTGGACGAGCTGTTCTGGATGGTCGCCTCGCCGGACAAACAGATTCGCAAGGTCGCCGCCTGGTTCGTCAAGACCCGCTTCAACAACCAACGCTCGCTGCGCCAGCTGATCCAGCACTTCCGCCAACAGGACCAGCTGCGCGCCGAGATCCTCGGGCCGTTCCTGCGGGTCTTCGCCCCAGAGATCCTGCTGCCGCACCTCAATCAACTTCTCGACGACGGCAAGGCCGAAAGCCAGAAGCTCGCTGCCCACGTCGCCCTCGCGCTGCCCTACTCCGAAGCGCGTGAGTTGGTCGTGCGCCTGCTCAGCGACCCCCGCGGTGCCGTGCGGCTCTTCGTGCTGCAACAGCTCGGCCTGCAAGATATCGAGATGCCCGCAGAGCTCTACGAGGCGGTGCGCGCCTGGCTCGCCACGCCAGGAGGCGATCGCGGCGAGATCCTGCAGTCGATCGTCGCCTCGTCGTTCCGCAATCGACTGCTCGTCTTGACGCAGCTACAGATCCAGGGCGACGACAAGCTGCGTCACGAGATCGCCACGCTGCTGCGCGATCTCCTCGACCGCGGAACCCTCGACCTCGAGCGCGAGTTCGTCCCGCTCCTCTCTTCGGCAGACAACGAGATCCGCGAGCTGGCGGTGAAGCTGTTGCAGACGGCGCCGAACCGCCAGGCGGTGGTCGAAGCCTTCATCCGCGCCTCCAAACGGGTTCTCGGTTGGGTTCGGGACCGCGCCTTCGAGTCGCTCGCCGAGCTGGGACAGGACATCTTCGACCCGATCAACCGCCTCGTCCGCGACGGAGACCCCGACGTGCGGCTGGCGGCGCTCGCCGCCGCGGCGAAGCTCGAGGAGGGCAAGCTCACCCCGGCGCTGCTCGAGCGCCTCGGCGATCCCGACCGACGGGTGCGGATTCTGGCGATCGAGATTCTCGGACGGGCCGACGATCCGCGCGCCGTCGACCTGCTGTTGCAGCTCCTCGGCGAGCCCGAGCTCTTGGCCTCGGTGATCGGCGCCCTCGGCAAGCGCAAGGATCCGCGGGCGATCCGAGCGATCGTGACGCACCTGAACAACCCCGACGCGGGCATCCGCCTCGAGGTGGTCAACAGCCTGGCGGCCTTCGACAGCATCAAGCTGCGCCCCGTGCTGGAGAAAGTGATCAAGATCGACCCCGACACGGGCGTGCGCCAACGCGCCCGCGAAGCGCTGGAGAGGCTGCTGCGCGCCAATAACCTCGACCACCACTACGTCGAGGAGCTCGAACGGAACAGCCTGCGCCTGCTCGGCGGCGAACGCGACACGGCGAAGATGGAGCAGCTGCTGCTCGATGTGCGCAAGATGGGCGCATCGGACCTGCACGTGCGAGCCAACGCCAAGCCGCTGGCGCGCAAGTTCGGCACGCTCTACTCCCTCGATCAGCCGAGCCTCTCGCCAGCCGACGCCGAACAGATGCTCTGCTCGCTCTTGACCCGGGCGCAGCTCGACCGCCTCGAGCGCGAGCTACAGGTCGACTTCTGCTACACGATCCGCGGCGTCGGGCGCTACCGCGCGAACGTCTTCGTCGAGCGCCACGGGTACGGCGGCGCGTTTCGGGTGATCCCTGCCGAGCTGCCCTCTTTCGAGACGATCGGCCTGCCCCAAAAGCTCCTCGACGTGCTGCAGATGCACCAAGGTCTGGTGATCGTCTCGGGCTCGGCGGGCAGCGGCAAGACCACGACCCTGGCGGCTCTGGTCAACCTGATCAACGAGCAGCGCGCCTACCACGTGTTGACCCTCGAGGATCCGATCGAGTTTCTCCACCCCTTCAAGCAGAGCCTGGTCAACCAGCGAGAGGTCCACACGCACTCGCGCTCCTTCGCCCGGGCGCTGCGCGCGGGTCTGCGCGAAGACCCCGATGTGATCGTCGTCGGCGAGCTGCGGGACCGCGACACGATCTCGCTGGCGGTCACCGCCGCCGAGACGGGCCATGTCGTGATCGGCACGATCCACGCCACCACGGCAGCCAAGACCATCGACCGCCTGATCGACGCCTATCCTCCATCGGAGCAACCGCTGATCCGCACGCTCCTCGCCGAGTCGCTCAAGGTGGTGCTCAATCAGCGCCTGGTTCCGCGCAAGGACGGCCTCGGGCGGATTGCCTGTTTCGAGTTGCTCGTGCCGACCTCGGCGATCTCGAGCCACATCCGCGACGGGCGCACCTTCATGATCCCCTCGACGATGCAGATCAGTCAGCAGGCGGGCGTGATCACCCTCGACATGGCGCTCGAGCGGCTCGTCAAGGCGGGAACGGTCAGCGGCGAAGAGGCCTACCTGCGCGCCGAGAAGCGCGAGACCTTCGAGCGCTACTGCGCCAGCGAGTTCCTCGAGGGCGTGGGGCAGACGCGATGAGGAGAGGCGAACGATGAGCACGATCGACGAGCTGTTGAAGATGATGGTCAGCCAGGGCGCGTCGGACCTGCATTTCGTCACGGGGCAGAACCCGATGTTCCGCCTCAGCGGGCGAATCGAGCCGCTGCGCCACGGGACGATCAACGAAGCGAGCTTCGTCGAAACGCTGCGGCCGATCGTCCCCGAGGCGATCTGGGGCGACTTCCATCAGAGCGGAGACGCCGACTTCGCCTACTCGCTGGAGGGGGTCGCCCGCTATCGGGTCAACCTCTTCCGACAGGAGAAGGGCTCGGGCGCCGTGTTTCGCGTGATCCCCTCGAAAATCATGACCCTCGAGACCCTCGGCGTACCCGAGCAGGTCAAACGCTTCGCCGAGATGACGCGCGGCTTGGTGCTGGTGACGGGGCCAACGGGCAGCGGAAAATCGACGACGCTCTCGGCGGTGATCAACCAGATCAACGAGAGCCGGGCGGTACACATCGTCACGATCGAGGACCCGATCGAGTTCGTCCACCCGAACAAACGAGCGCTGATCAGCCAGCGCGAGGTGGGGGCGCACGCCACCTCGTTCGCCGACGCGCTCAAAGCCGCGGTGCGGGAAGATCCCGACGTGATCCTCGTCGGCGAGATGCGGGACCTCGAGACGATCCGGATGGCGTTGCACAGCGCCGAGACAGGGGTCCTCGTCTTCGGCACGCTCCACACCAACGGCGCGTCGCGGACGATTGATCGGATGATCAACGTCTTCCCCGTGGACGAGCAAGAGACCGTACGGGCGACCATCGCCGAGACGCTGCGCGGTGTCATCGCCCAGCAGCTGATTCCCCGCGTTGGGGGTGGACGCGTCGCCGCGTACGAGGTACTGTTCGCCCACGCGGCGCTCTCGAACATCATTCGCGAGGGCAAGACGCACATGATCGAGTCGATGATCAAGACGGGCCAGCGGTTGGGAATGGTCTCGATGGACGACGCGTTGAAGAGGCTGGTCGCCGACGAAACGATTGACCCGAAAGATGGCCTCGGCAAAGCGATCAACAAAGAGGAGTTTCGCAAGTTCTTGCGAACACAAGGCTATGAGTCGGAAGAGGGAAACGATACGCGCTGAGCGGCGCGGAGGCCGTTGGTGGCTGGCGCTGGTCGCGATCGCCGCGCTCTCCGTCACGGCGGGCGTCTCCTGCAAGCGTCGCGGCTCGAGCAAGACGCGTGGCGATGCGCAGACGCCCGCGATGAAGCCGCCGACGATCCCGTCGCCATCGAGCGATCCGACGCCGGGACTGCCGGGTTTCACACCGACGGTGGGGACGCCCACGGCACCGAAGACGGGCCCCAACCCGACGACGCCGCCGCCGAAGGCGCCGATTCAGCCGACCGAGCTGCTGATCCGCGCGCTGCGTAGCGACCCGGCGATGGCGCTTTTGCCCGCAGCGACGTCGGCGCTGCTCTATGTGCACAGCCCAGCGCGCGTCGCTTCGGTCTTCGGCATCGACCGCGTGAGCGCCACGTACGCCCGTGAGCTGAGCGACGTCGCCCACGACTTGCAATACATCTTCTCCGTTCCGCTGACCAACCGGAAGCTGCTGAACGCCGCAGGGGTCGACTCGAGCAAACCGATCGCCCTGGCGGTGATCGATCCCCGCGGGCCGACGCTGGCGATCGTCGTCCGGCTGGCGCAGCCGAAGATCTTCGAGACGCTACAGACGACACTCTTGACGGGAACGACGCGCAAGACCGTAGGCCAGACGCTCTGGCTCGCCGAGGAGAGCCATCGGCGTCACGTCTTGATCCGCGGCTCCTACGCGGTGGTGATCGTCTGTGAGGACGACGCGCGCCGAATCGCCGCGGGGAAGTTGGCGGCGAGGATCGCTTCACTCGAGACGAAGGACTCGCTCCGGCACTCGAGGGCCTTTCGCGCCGCCCTCGGCCGCGTCGACTACGGGCTCGACTTCGTGTTGATCGCCTTCCCCTCGACCATCCCGGGGCGGCTCTATCCGTCACGGCATCGGAGCAAGCCGCTGCCCGCGACCGAGCTGCTCAAACGCACGCTGATCCACACACTGCTGACGCCGATCACCACCCTCGCGCTCGGCGGGAGCTTCGGCCGCGACGTGGTCTGGGCCAAGTACTTGTTGAGCGGACCGCAAACGCTGGCGCCCCTTTTCAACGGCCACGGGCGTGCGCTGGCGATCGGTCATCTCGGCGGCCCGCCGAGCTTGATCTTTCGCGCACGGATGGAGCCCAGGCAGCTCTCGGAGGCGATCGAGCGGCTGCAGGGCAAGGTTGGCATCGACGTCGTCAATCGCTGGCTGAACAAGCTGATCGGGATCGGTGGATCGGCGGTGCGTCGCCTGGGCCATCTGACGACAGGCGAGATCGAGCTCTACTTCACGCCGAGTGCCAGCGACGCCCTCCCCTGGGACACCCGGCTGCATCTGGTCGTGGGCTTGAGCGACGCCAAGACCGTCTCGGCGACTCTCGCCGCGCTGGCGACGCTCTCGAAGCCCCCGTGGACCGCGGTCGAGCTGGCGAAGCAGCCGGCCTACCGCGTCAAGAGCGACGACACCACATACTACGTCGCGGTCGTCGGCACGCGGCTCGTCGTCAGCGCCGACGAGGCCTTCGTCGTGCGGCTCGTGCAGAAGACCGACAGCGGCTGGATCGCCAAGAGCTCGAGCCACTTCCGCACAATCCTCGGCTCGACGGCGAGCCTGACCTGGCATCTCGATCTCGGCGAGCTCGCTCCGCTTTGGCTCAGCGGTGTGCAGAACGCGAGCAACCTGACCGACCTCAGCCGCGAGCAGCGCCTGCAGCTCGAGCGTCTCGAGCTCCTGGGCAGCCTCTCGAGCGCGGCAGTCGTCGCCGGCAAAGACCTCCACGGGATGTTGCTCTGGCGACCACGCCAGATCACCCTCGCCGAGCTCACCCTGCGGCAGCTGCGGATCGTCCGCGGCCTGTTGGACAGCTCGCTCCCGATCGATACGATCATCAAGCGCGACACCCCGCTCCCCGGTCCGACGACGACGAAAAAGGACGGCAAGCATCCGCCGGCGAAAGACCCCTTCAAGCTGCTCGAGAAGGAGTTTCGCGGTCCCAACGCGCCGCACCCCCACCAACAGCCGGGACCGACACCGAATCCGCTGCTGCCGGGGCCGACGCCGCATCCGCAGGGACCCCCGGCGCCGGGACCGACGCCGAATCCGCTGCTGCCGCCACCGAGCCCCCATCGATACAACCCGCGGGTGCCGCCGATGCCGCCCCCCTTCCCCTACAACCCGAACCAGCCGCCCGCGCCAAGCCCCGACAACGGCGGTGGCGGGCGTGGAAAACGCTGACGCGACAACGGAGGATCCTCGAGTGATGAAGAAGACGTGGCTCGCACTCTCATGTTTGGCTCTCGCCCTGATCGTTGGGGGCTGCGGCGGATCGTCGTCGACCTCCGAGGGCGATCTGGCGTCGGACACCCAGGTCGCCGACACCTACAACGGCGACAGCGCCGTCGATGGAGGGTACGACGGCGTGTCTCCCGACCTCCAGTTTCCGCCGGACAGCGCGGACGCGACGCCCGACAGCACGGGAGAGGACGGCAGCGACGCCCCCTCGCCCGACGTGTTGGACGATGCGACGACGAGCGACGCGATCGACGACGCGACAGCGGATAGCACGGACGACGCGACGAGCGACGGGTTGGACGACGCGACGAGCGACGCGATCGACGACGCGACAGCGGATAGCGCGGACGACGCGACGGGCAGCGACGCGGGCGACCTCGGCGGCGACGTCTTCGTGCCTCAACCATCGGACAACGTGATCCCGAACGGCGACTTCGAGCTCTGGAGCGACGACCTGCCGAATTCGTGGCTCGGCGAGCAGAACAACATCTCCAGCGACCAGGTGTCGCGAAGCCAGAGCGGCGTCCACGGCGGCAGCAGCGCGCTGGTGTTGGCCAACAACAGCGACGCGCACAAGCGCTTCACCACGGCGGGATTGAGCCTTCTCGGCGGTCGCTACCAGTGCACCTATTGGGTCAAGGGCAAGGGTGAGATCCGAAACGCTTACTACGATGGCGATTTCTCGTCCTACAAGCCGGCGGGGTACTATCAGATCGACACCACCGAGTGGCAGCAAATCAGCTACAGCTTCTTCCTCGCCGCCGACACCAACGGCACCTTCGAGCTGATCTTCTCGGTGCGCAACACCGACTCGGCCGCGGGGGATCTCCAGATCGACGACGTCTTCTGCTACCGCGAGCCGAACCTCTGCGACACCCTCGTCTGCGAGAGCTGGGAGACCTGCGATCTGGCGCAACCCCAGTGCAAGCCGAACTCGGGCTACTGCAGCAGCGACACGAACTGCTTCACGTACGAGGAGTGCAAGCCGGATCACATCTGCGGTCTCAAGGCGGGGCGCTGCTACGGCACCGCCGACTGCGATGTCAACGGCGCGACGCCCAAGTGCGACCTGTCGACGCACACCTGCGTGGCGGGCGATCCCTGTGGGGACGTGAGCTGCAGCGACTGGAAGAGCTGCGATCCGAGCGACGGCAAGTGCAAGCTACAGACCGATCGCTGCGACACCACCTTTGACTGCACGGGCCAAAAGACCGCCTGCGACACCTCGACCCACACCTGCGAGGCGACGGAGCACAGCTCGAACATCGTCCCCAACGGCGGCTTCGAGAGCTGGTCGGTCTACGACATTCCGTTCTACGGTGAGCACCTGATCCCCGACGACTGGTACGGCCTCGACATCCCCGGCTCGACGGAGATCGACCCACAATACATCGTGCAGATCACCTCTGGCGCCCACAGTGGCAGCTACGCCTGCCAGCTGATCGACGCCGACATCGCCGACCGCTTCACCACCGAGGCCTTCGACGTCCCGACGGGGACCTATAGCTGCAGCTACTACGTCCGCGGCCACGGCTCGATCCGCCACCGTTGGTACTCGCTGGCCGGCTGGAGCAAATTCTTCCCCGAGATCGACGTCGACACCGACCAATGGCAGCGCGTGACCTTCAAGATCAACGGCAACGTGACCCAGTTCCGCTTCATCTTCTACGCCAGCTACACCCAAGCGGACAAAGGCCACATCCAGCTCGACTCGATCGTCTGCACCAAAGACTGACCCCGCCGGGGGGAGCCACGACGTGTGACGGTCTGGCATCTGGGGGCCGAGTCGGCCGTTCTCACGGGGAGGAGCGAGAGGCGATGCAATTGACCAACGGCTACCTGCGGCTCGGACCGCGCTTTTGCAGCCGCGAGCGGCCCGTACCCGTGCGAGCGCCCGAGCTCTTTCTCTGGAACCAGACGCTGGCCGACGAGCTGGGGTTGGGGCTCGACGGCGAGCGGGACCGCGAACGGATCGCCGCGTGGCTCGGCGGCAACGAGACACTCTTCGAGAGCGAGCCCGTGGCGCTGGTCTATGCGGGGCATCAGTTCGGCTCGTTCGTACCGCGGCTCGGGGATGGGCGTGCGCACGTTCTGGGCGATTGCGTCGATCGCGGAGGGACGCGGCGCGACCTCCAGCTCAAAGGCTCGGGCCCAACGCTCTTCGCCCG
>JAGQJP010000602.1 GCA_020430585.1 Myxococcales bacterium
ACGAGCCGACCGACCACGAGCCGACCGACCACGAGCCGACCGACCACGAGCCGACCGACCACGAGCCAACCGACCACGAGCCAACGGACGGCGAACCGATTGTTGCGGCGCGAGAACGAATCGACTGCGACGCTCGAGGCCAAGTATCTGCGCCAACTGCAGCGCGACTACGCCCCCAGCCCCTGGTGGTCCGCGCTGATGGTGCTCGGCTTCATCGGCTGGGTCGGCTCGGCATTCTCGATGATCGTCGTCGGATTCGACTCCGACGGTCGGCTCATCGCCCGCAAGGCGTGGCCCTGGGCGGGGGCGATCGTTGCCGGATTGGCGCTTTGGATGATCGCCTTGCGTCTCGCCTGAGCGGGACGGTCGATGCGGCCGACCGGGGCGCCTCGAAAGACAATCGGCGCAGCGCGAAGGGGCTCTTGCCGCAGCCTGCGCTTTGGGTTATGATGCTTTCGTAGACAAAATCGTTGCTTATGATGGCGAGTCAGGCGAATCGAGCGCTAGCAGAAGGTCACGAACGAACTCTAGCGTTGATCGCCGAGATAGAGCGCGAGTTTCCGTCCTTTCGTCTGCGGATGAAGCGCGACAGCGGTGGGCAGCGAGCGATCGATTGGGCGCTGCGGCTCATCACCTTCGGTGGGCAGCGGGGCTACCTCGATCAGTACCACACGACGATCGGCTACTCGATCTACCTCGCCGATCGGTGGGACGAGATGGACGATCTCGAGTGTTACATCCTGTTGCGGCACGAGCTCGTGCACCTGCGACAGTTTCGGCGATACACGCGCCCGGGGATGGCGTTCTTGTATCTGTTCGTGTTTTTTCCTTTCGGTCTCGCGTGGTTTCGGGCGCGCTTCGAACGCGAGGCGTACGCCGAGACGCTGGCGGCGACGGCCGAGTGCTACGGGCTGGAGGCGCTGGACGACGAGCTCCGAGAGTACGTCGTCGAGCAGTTCGTCGGGCCGGCCTACGCGTGGATGTGGCCCTTTCGGGGCGCGATCGAGAGCTGGTACGAGGGTGAAGTGGCGCAACTGCGACGACGATCGACAATCGAGGGATCAGCGGGCGAACCGAGCGGTGGGGGTGTTGCTTGAAGGCACCGGTAATTGGGATCGATCTGGGCACGTCGAATTCGGTCGTCTCGGTGGTGATCGATGGCGAGCCCGTGGTGATCCCGGACGAGACGAACCGTACGATACAGCCGTCGGCGGTGAGTTTTTTGGCCAACGGAAAGATCATCGTCGGCTACAAGGCCAAAGAGCGGCTCCTGATCGATCCGCTGCACACGATCAGCTACGTCAAACGGCTGATCGGCCGCCGCTTCGACGATCCCGACATCCAGAAGGCGATTCGTCTCTCGCCCTACCCGATCGTGCGCGGCGAGGATGATTTCCCGCGGATCATCTGTTACGACATCGACTACACGGTGCCCGAGATCTCGGCGATGATCGTGCGGCGAATGAAACAGATCGCCGAGAAGTTCCTCGGCGTGCCCGTCGAACAGGCGGTAATCACGGTTCCAGCGAACTTCAACGACTTCCAGCGCAACGAAACCAAGCTCGCCGGCGAGCTGGCAGGGCTCGAGGTGCTGCGGATCATCAACGAGCCCACCGCCGCCGCCCTCGCGTATGGCTACAAGCGCGGCGAGAAGATGACGATCGCGATCTACGACTTCGGCGGCGGGACCTTCGACATCACCATCCTGCGCTTGAACAACACGCTCTTCGAGGTGCTCTCGACGGCGGGCGACACCTTCTTGGGCGGCGAGGACTTCGATCGACGGCTGCTCGAATACATGATGGTCGCCTTCAAGCACCAGTCGGGGGTCGACCTCTCCAACGACAAGATGGCGATTCAACGAATGAAGGCCCTTGGCGAGAAGGTCAAGATCGAGCTCTCGGACCGCAAGCGCGTCAAGGCTCAAGTCAAAGAGCTGACGACAGGTGCCGACGGACCGATGGACTTCAACTTCTCGATCACCCAGGAGGGCTTCCGCGAGCGCTGCAGCGACATCGTCGAGCGCACCTTCGAGGTCTGCGACGAGGCGCTAGGCCTGGCGGGAATTCGCAAGCGAGAGATCGACTGCGTGATCCTCGTCGGTGGAACGACACGGATCCCCTTCGTCCGCGAGATGGTCGAGCTGCACTTCGGAAACAGCGCGTTCCGGGAGATCAACCCCGACGAAGTCGTGGCGATCGGCGCAGGAATTCAAGCCTCGATCCTCGGGCGGGACTTCGACGAGGAGTCGAGCGAGCAGCTGATGCAGGCACCGTTGCTGCTCGACGTGACGCCGCAATCGCTGGGAATCCTGACGGTCGGGGGAATGATGGACGTGGTGATCACGCGCAACTCGGTGATCCCGACCGAACAGACGCGTTATTTCACCACCGCCTACGCGAGCCAAGATCGAGCGCTGATCGAGGTGTTCCAGGGCGAATCGCGGAACGCCCGCGAGAACTTGAAGCTCGGCGAGTTCGAGTTGAACGGCCTCAGTGTCGACGAGCGGGCGAAGATCGGGATCACGTTCGAGATCGACACCAACGGGATCGTCAAGGTGCGAGCCAAGGACGATGTGACGGGCGCCGAGCAGCAGGTGCAGATCCGGCTCAACACGAGCGACGGTCGAACGATCGAGAACCCCTGGATGTAGCGCCCTCGAGGTGAGAGATGTCACTGTTGGAAAAGATGTGGGCCAAGCTCGGCCCCTTGCACCAGCACATGGATCGGTTGAGCTACTACCAGCTCCTCGGTGTGCGCCCCGACGATAGCGGCGAGCGAATCCACGAGGCGTATATGCGGATCGCGATGCTGCTCCACCCCGATCGGCACCATCAACATCGAAACGATCCGGTTTTCGAGAAGATTTACGTGCTCTTCAAACGGATGACCGAGGGCTACCAGGTGCTCTCGAACCCGATGCTGCGCGGCGACTACGACGGCGGTTTGCGAAGCGGAAAGCTGCGCTACGACTTCACGGGCGCCAAGTTCGTCGAGGCCGAGTCCCTCGACCAATCCTGCCGTTCACTCGAGGCGCGTGAGCTCGTCGAGATGGGGATGAAGCTCGAAGAGAACGGCGATTTGCAGGGCGCGTTGATGAACTTCGAAATGGCCCTTGGTTTCGAGCCTGACAACCATCGTCTAGCAATGGAGATTGAAAGTCTCAGCGAAAAATTGCGATAATCGAGGGTCATGACCGGCGTCGACCCCAACGGCCAGCCCTTCGGGCGGTACTACCTGCAGAAGAAACTCGCCACCGGCGGGATGGGCGAGCTCTACCTCGCCAAGGCGACGGGTGCCGCGGGCTTCGAAAAGCGGCTGGTGATCAAGAAGATCCTCTCGCACCTGGCCAAGAACGAGGCCTTCGTCAAGCGCTTCATCGACGAAGCGAAGATCGTCGTCCAGCTCAATCACGGCAACATCGTCTCGGTGATCGACATGGGCGTCGTCGACGGCGAGTATTTCATCGCGATGGAGTACGTCGACGGGCGAGACCTCCGAGACCTGCTCAAGTATTGCGCGATCAAGGGCAAGCGCATCCCCTGGGAGCTGACGCTGCACCTCCTCGCCGAAGTGCTCAAGGGGCTGGCGTACGCCCACAACAAGGCCGATGAGCAGGGCCGCTCGCTGCAGATCATCCACCGCGACGTCAGCCCCTCGAACATCCTGATCAGTCGCGAAGGCGAAGTGAAGCTCTCGGACTTCGGGATCGCCAAGGCGACCGAAAAGAGCTCCGAGTCGATCTCGGGGATGTTGCAGGGAAAATTCCTCTACATGTCCCCCGAGCAGGCGGCCGGCGGCGCGATCGACCAG
Source organism: Myxococcales bacterium (assembly GCA_020430585.1). Classification (GTDB taxonomy): domain Bacteria; phylum Myxococcota_A; class UBA9042; order JAGQJP01; family JAGQJP01; genus JAGQJP01. The sequence goes on from JAGQJP010000602.1 coordinate 3,814, forward strand.
CGCTCGGATCTGTTCAGCATCGGCACGATCGCCTACGAGATGCTCACGGGCGAGCGTCCCTTCAACGCGCAGGCCGATCTGGAGATCCTCTCCAAGGTGCGCACCCTCGATCCGCCGCCCCCTTCGTCGCTGCGAGACGATCTCCCGCCCGAGATCGACCAGTTCGTGGCACGGGCGCTGGCGAAGGACCCGGCGACGCGCTTCCAGTCGGCCGAAGAGTTCCAACACGCCCTGACGCGCTATCTCTACGAGAAGCATGCGGGTGTGACGCCCGCTAAAATCGCGGAATTCTTCGATGTTCCCTTGAGGGAAAACCTGCACCCCCAGCTCACGCTCGACGATCTGATCCACATGGGTCTGGCGGAGTCGCCCGTTCACATCCCGGCGGGTCAAACGCTTACGGCGGGCTTTCCGATCGGCAGGAACAAGCCGCGGACACCGACGCGTACCGCCCCGGAAGAGGCTGCGGAAAGCGGTGACCGCGCGCCACGCAATGGACGTTCGGTGGAGCTCGCTCCCGATCATGAGGTGAGCCCGCTCGCTGAGGCATCGCAAACCACCAGCAACTCACTGACCCCGGTCGGAGCGACGTCGAGCGCGCTTACGCCAAGCGTCTACACGCCGAGCGATCCCCTGCCAGCCGCTTCACACGCGACACCGCGGCTACACCTCGGCCTGACCCTTGGACTACTTGGGATCATCGCGATTTTGCTGGCGATAAACGTCTGGGCGCAGTTGCGCGAGAGCTCGATCCGATTTCCCGAGATGGAGATCGACTTTCCGACACTGATCGCTCCGACGCCGCCGTTGAACCCGGGAAATCCCGGTTCCCAGGCGGCGTCGAAGCCGGTCAAAGTCGTCGCGCCGAAGCCGACGCCTCGACCGCTCCCCACCAAAGTCGTCAAGACCGTGAAGAAGACGGCGCCGCGCACGCGAGTGATGCAGCTCAAGAAGGTCTCTCGCGATGCGCGTCTGTTCGTCGATGACAAACCACTGCCCCGCCGTGATGACGACGCCTATCGAATCCCGATGGGCCGCCCCGTTCGCGTGCGTGTCGAGTCGCCCGGCGGGCGTAGCTGGACCAAAGTGATCGATCCCGACGACGGGAAGCCCGTCACCCTCTCGCCGCCCGCACCGCGCCCTCGCACGCGCTGGATCGCGCTGACCGTCCAACCGCCAGACGCAACGATCAGCGGGGCGACGGGAAAGCAAGGGAACGAAACGCGCGTGCGGTTGATTGAGGGGCAGAGCAAACGGATCGTGATCGAGCGCGAAGGCTTCATCGCGCAGACGTTGATGCTGCGCTACGGGGATCCTCGCCGAAGCATTCGAATCCGGCTCGTACCCAAGACGAAGGGAACCGTGCGCTTCTACCTCTTTCCCGTCGACGCCACGGCGAGCGTGAACGGACAGCAGGTCAGCGGCGGAGGGCTTCGCCAGCTCTCGCTACCGACCGGCCGCCACACGATCGTCTTCGCCTACAAGAGCCAGAGACTGAAACGCACCGTTACCATCAAAGCAAACCAGAGCGTCCCGCTGGCCACCGTCGATTTTCTCAAGATGAAGAGCGAGACGCCGAGACCGCGAAAGTGACAACTCGATGACGACACAGACACTGGCTTACGAAGTCCAGAGCGAGAGCATCAAGCTCAAGAAATACACGCTCGTCGTACAGCAGGGACCGAACCAGGGCTTGAAGCGGCAGTTCGATCGGCGTCTGATCTACGTCGGCTCGTCCCCCGACGTCGCCCTTCCCCTCGACGACTCGACGGTCTCGCGCCATCATCTGAAGATCGAAGGGGACAAGAACGGCTATCGAATTCGCGATCTCGGGAGCAAGAACGGAACCTACGTCAACGGCGTCCGGATCAGCGATGCCTACCTCGCCGACGCGGCGGTGATCCGGATCGGCGCGAGCGAAGTGCTGTTCAAAACCGACGAGGACACGGTCGAAATCGAGCTCTCCACGGAGCCGCGCTTCGGCAAGATCATCGGCCAGAGCGCCGAGATGCGGGAGATCTTCGCCCTGCTCTCGAAGGTCGCGCCGACGAACTACACCGCGCTGGTCGAGGGCGAGTCGGGGACCGGAAAGGAGCTCGTGGCCGAGGCGATTCATAGCCACAGCCGACGGCGGGACAAGGCCTTCGTCGTCTTCGACTGTTCCGCGGTCCCCGCCGACCTGATCGAGAGCGAGCTCTTCGGCCACGTCAAGGGCGCCTTCACGGGGGCGACGGCGAGCCGCACGGGCGCCTTCGAGCAGGCGCACGGGGGCACACTGTTCCTCGACGAGATCGGAGAGCTGAGCCTCGATCTGCAGCCCAAGCTGCTGCGCGTCCTCGAGAAACGCGAGATCAAGCCCGTCGGGAGCAATCAGATGATCCCCGTCGACGTGCGAATCGTCGCGGCGACCAATCGCAACCTCGAAAAAGAGGTCGAAGGAGGCGGCTTTCGCGAAGACCTCTACTACCGTCTGGCGGTGCTGAAGATCCACCTCCCCGCGCTCCGCGAACGCCGCGAGGACATCCCGTTGCTCGTCAACCACTTCCTCAGCTCGATCCAGAGCGAGCTCGGCCTCTCCGAGACGCCGCAGGTCAGCTATGAGACGATGGCCAAGTTGCAGAACCACCCCTGGCCCGGAAACGTCCGCGAGCTGAAGAACTTCATCGAGCGCGCCAGCCTGCTCGCCGAGGGGGGCCGCGTCGAGACGCGCTTCATCGCCAAGAAGGGCCTGGACGGGCGCGCCGACGAGAGCGAGCGCGCCGTCGCCGTCAGCAGCAGCGGAGAGAGCTCGATCGAGCAGTTCTCGATCGACTTCGATCTGCCGTTCAAGGACGCGAAGAATCGCCTGATCGAGAAGTTCGAAAAGGCGTACTGGGCGCGGATGCTGGACAAGCACGGGGGCAATATCTCGCAGACGGCACGAGAAGCGGGCATCCACAGGAAATCATTGGAATATCTCCTGAAGAAGCTGGCGATCCATCCCCGAAAGATCGGGGACATCTGAGATCGGCCAATGCTGGAGCCGCGGGACGCTGATCGGCAAAAAATTTGCCGTCGACGCGTTCCTTCCGTATCATGGGTTCGTCGGATGAAGACACCGTTTTTGGGAGGACCCACGTGAAAAGAACAACACAGACCGCCACTGGAAGCACGATTCGAGAGGTTACGCTCGACCGACGCACGCTCGAATCCGCTCCTCTGACCGCCGAAGAGGAGAAGATTCTGCGCATGCGGCACGGTATCGGAGCATCGGCTGAGCACGAGTTGGAGAAACAGGGCGAAGCGCATCCCGAAGCGCGTGCGAAGCTGGCGATGATCGAGCAGCTCGTGCTGGCGGAGCTGAATGAGCGCCAGTCGCTCCAAGCGAAACGCGACAAAGTCATCGACAAGCTCAAAAAGCTTTAGCGACCTCAGACCGGCGCCCGCTCTGGGCGCCGTGTTTGTTCTCGCCCCAAGGGCCTTGACATTCGGCCCCCACGGGGTACTATTCCTTCGAAATAGTGTGTTCCAGCCCTTGCGGTGATGGGAAATGGGTGCAAGTCCCATGCGGTCCCGCCACTGTGATCGGCGAGCGCGAGCTCGAAAACCACTGGCAGAGCCGGGAAGGTGAGCTCGCGCGATTGCGATGCACGCAACACAGCGTCGCGAGTCGCATGAAGCCGTGAGCCAGGAGACCTCCCGCGCGGGCGCAGTTCGGAATGTGCGTAGGACACGACCGCTGCTGGTATTGCCCCGGTCTATTCACGTCCGGGGCTTTTTTTTTGCGCGAGGAGGAACATATGCGCGTATCGTTGCGGATTTACAAATATTTATTGTTTGCTCTCGCCCTCGCCGTCCTCGGCTGCGGTGGCTCGAAGTCCTCGTCGGGGTCGAACGACGTCGTCGGCGGTGACGCCACCAACGGCGGTGACACGGTGGATGCGACCCCTGACGTCGATCTCGGCTCGCATACCGCCGCCGCCCTCTGCGGTCCCGCCGGCTGCACCATCAGCTCGTCGGATGGGCGTTTGCAGCTCGTCGTCCCCCCCGACGCCCTCGAGAGCGACGTCGTGCTGTTCATCGACGAGATCGCCGAAGCGGATCGCCCGGCGTCGCCCTTTACACCGCGGGGGCGGACGATCACGATCGGGCCCGCGGATCAGACCTTCAAGAAGACGGTCCAGGTGGTGATCAAGTCCGACGGGACCAAATGGTTCAACCCCTATCTCCAACACTATGATGCGACCACGACGACTTGGACCAAGCTCGAGCGCGACGCCCAGCCGACGCTACCCAGCGATCCGATCTTCACGGTCTCGGCGCAGACCTCGACGCTCGGGATCTTCACCGTCGCCGACGAGCGCTTCCTCTCACCGCAGTGGATGGCGCTGACCGATACGCATCTGTTCGTCTCCAACGCCGCCGTAACGCTAGACGCGAGCTTCAATACGACCTACCACGAGGCGTGGATCACGATCGTCGATCGGACGACGAGCGAGGTCGTCAAGCTGATCCGCACGACTCAGCTCAATCCGAACAACCTGTTGATCCGCGACCAGAAACTCTACGTCGTCAACGCGGGCTCGTACGAATTCGACAGCTCGTTCGCGCCCCTGAGCACCTCCGACGGGGGTCTCGACGTCTTCGACCTGAGCGTCGACCCAACGACATGGACCACCCCGCAGTTCAACATCAAGATACCGTCGACCACATCTGGCCATCGCGGCGCCCCTGGCGTGATCGCCATTCTCAGCGATGGAAAGACGGCGTTTCTGGGAAGCAACGTCGCGCCCGAGCTGTTCGAGATCGATCTCGACACGAAATCGATCCGTTCGGTGGTGGTCCTTCCCAAGCTCAGCGGCGACTCGCCGAGCTACACCGCCCGGCCCTATCTGCGGGGAAGCGATGACATGCTCTACGTCGGCCTGCCCGACGAGGACCGGGTGATCCTGGTCAACCCCCTCGACGCCCAGGTCCAGCCCGATATGTACAGCGTCAAGAGCAAGACGGGCGACAACCCGGCTCGCCCCGACTTCCTCGAGCCCAACGCGCCGACGGGGATCTTCGCGCTCAATACGGTGGGGCAAACCTTGAGCGTGATCGACCTGGCGCAGAAGAGTGTGACCGACGACGTCCTCGAGCTCGGACTCTACCCGAATGTCCTGCGGATCAACGGCTCGTCGGCCTACGTCGTCGTCTCGGGAGACCATGCGCTGGCACAGTTCATCGCCACCAAGCCCGAGCCGAGCACGCTGGTGGCGGCCTATCTCACATTCCCCGAGGGCAGCAACCCCTTCGACCTGGTGATCAGTGTTGACGGCAGCCTCGGCTTCGTCTCCGATCAGGTTCGCAACCGCGTCTACGCCGTCAAGCTCGGCTCGGCGCCCGAGCTGTTGAGCGAGATCGAGTAACCCCGACGATGTGGCGGACGACTCTCCTCCTGGCGGCGCTGGCGGTCTCCCTTGCAGCCTGCGGTTGCCGCCGATCGCGCGCCTCGAAGGACTACTCGCGCTCCCACAACTTCCGTCCCTCTGACGCGCTCGAACGGCCGCGCCGCGTGGTCTCTCTGGCGCCGAATCTGACCGAGATCGTCTTCGCCATCGGCGCGGGCGATCGACTCGTCGGGGTGACGCGCTATTGCGACCGTCCGGCACAGGCGAAGACGATCCGCTCTGTCGGCGGCTTCGTCGACCCACACCTGGAGACGATCGTCGGGCTCAAGCCCGATCTCGTTCTGGCGACCAAGAACAGCGGGGCGTTGGCGGCGGTCAAACGCCTCGAGACGCTGGGCCTACGGGTCTATTGGGCGCGTGTTCAGACTCTAGACGAGATCCTCCGCAGCTGTCTCCACGTCGGAGTCCTCCTCGGCGTCTCCGAGAAGGCGCAGAAGCTCGTGGCGAGGCTGCGCAAGCAGAGCGACGCGATCCGTGCTCGGCGGCGCTCGCGCCCCTCTCGTCGGGTGTTGATGATCGTCGGCCACAATCCGCTGATCGCCGCGGGACCGGGCTCGTATGGAGGACACCTGCTCTCGCTCCTCCACCTCGCCAACGCCGCGGGCAAGAGCCGCGTCGCCTATCCGACGATCGGGCCCGAGGCGCTGGTCGCCCTCGACCCCGACGTGATCGTCGACGCG
>JAGQJP010000603.1 GCA_020430585.1 Myxococcales bacterium
GCTGTTGGGTCACGCCCGGCTCGACGACGGCCACGCCGTGCACCCGGTCGACCTCGCGGATGCGATTCATCCGCTGCAGGTCGAGGACGAGCCCGTGTTGCACTGGGCGCCTCGAGCCCATCCCCCAGTTTCCGCCGCGACTGATCGGGTAGAGCGTGCGCCCCGCGACGCGGCACGCGCGCACAATCTGTTGCACCTGGCCGGCGTCGGCCGGCCGAATCACGCCCTCGACGGTGCTCGCCAATCCACTCACGTTTTGTCCGTATTCCGCCACCGCCGACTCGTCGACGAGCAGATGAGATTCCCCGACGATCGCGCGGATCGCTTCTAGAAAATCGTCACTCCCGTCGGTCGCGCGCGATCTCGGGTGCGATGCCTTGGAAATCATTGTGCTCTCACTTTCCGACCCTAGACACGGCCGAATTAAATCTGCTACCTATGTTAGCAAATATGATAGCAACTTAAAGCTTTTTGAACAAAACACAAACAATATCGTAGAGTATGAACATGACCAAGCAGGACGAACGCCGCGTGAGCACTCGCTTTCATCTGCAAATACCGCGTGTCGCCGCGCAGATCGAAGAGAACGAGACCGCCTCACGCCCGACGATCTGTGACTTGAGCCTCTCGGGCGTGGGCCTCGAATTCGAGAATGAGATCCCATTACGCCACATCAAGAACATAAGTCAGATTGATTTATCATTCATAAATTCAACTTTTTCTATTCCGGTCACCCCGGTCCATTTCAAGCGGCTCGCCGAGCCGGGGAGGCCACGCTGCAGAGCTGGGCTTCAGTTCCAGCACACGAGCCGGGATTTTCTCGCCGCCCTCTGCAACTACATCGTCGAGTCGCGCGTACAGCGAGACGACGCCGAGCGCTTCCTCACCGATCAGAGCAGCCAGACCGAGATCACCGACGAACGCCGAATCGAGCGTCTCTGCCGAGCGCTAGCGCGCAATCGCCACCACGTTCAGCTCTTCGACCGCTCCAGGCGTTACATCGGCGAGGCCGAGGCGCAGTCCTACGAGGAGGGTCGCCTCGAGTTCCAGCTGGTGCTTCCGCCGGGCCGCCACTGGGCTGCCCACGATCGAGTGTACGTATCGATCACCTCGATGAACAGCCACTACACCTTCGACACGCTGGTGGGCGATGCCGACGGCGATCGACTCGCATTGGTCAAGCCCCTGCGGATGCACTTCGGCGGTATTCGCGCGAGCGCACGTGTCCCGACGAGCGCCGAGCACCCCGTCGTGCTGGAGTTCCTGCACCCCCTGATGCCCGGATGGATGGTCGCCAAACGGGCGATCGAGGTCGGCGGATCGGGTCTATCGTTCGTGATGGACCCGGAAGAGGACTTGATCGCTCCGGGGCTGACCGTCGAGTCGGCGCAGATGCGGATTCCCGGGCATCCACCGCTGCCCTGCCACTTCGAGGTGATGAACGTCAGGCGTCGAAAGAATGGCGGCTTCGTCTGCGGAATTCGACTGCAGCACCACTCGGCGCGAAATCGTCAGATCTGGCTCGAGCTGCTCCTGCGACAGGTCGCCCCGCGCGTCGTGCAGGCGACGCAATGGGACCTCGAGCACGTCTGGGCCGTGTTCGAGAGCTCGAGATACCTCGAAGAGAAGCCGAAAGAGTTCTTCGCCGAGATCGAGAGCGAGTTCTACGACGTCTGGCAGCGCATCCTCGAGCACCACAACAGCTCGCGCATCTGGCTGTACCGCGAACAGGAGCGGGTCTTCGGCACGCTCTCGCTGACGAGAATCTACTCCGATGCCTGGATCGCCCATCATCTGGCAGCAGACCTCGAAGCCTATCCAGGCTCCCAGCAAAAGCTGAACATCCCGCTCGAGCTCTGCAGCGGGGCGATGCTCAACTGGTTGACGGGGATCTCGAACGGCGGCAGCCTCGTCACCTATTTCTCGGCTCATCGCAAGTTCAACGAGTGGGCCTGGTTCGATTTCTTGCGGATGTTCAACGACCGACGGCGCTGCGCGATGGATCACTTCGTCTTCCACGAGTATCGTGTCGACGAGATGCCGCCCCTCGGCCCGCTCGATCGCCCCGACTTCGTCGTCCGTCGCGCGACGCCCAACGACCGCGAAGTGGTGAGCGATTGGCTTCGCCGCCAGGACGGCGAGCTGATCTACAACGTCTTCGACTATTCTCCCCACACGCTCGAGCTCGAGAACTACCGCGACGACGTCGATGTCGCCGATTATGAGCGAGAGCGCGGTGTTTGGGTCGCCGCGGTGGGCGAGCGAGTCCTCGGGATCGCCCTCGCCGAATGCGCGGCGCGAGGTGCCAACATCTTCTCCTTGTTCAACATCGCGCGACTGATTCTGCTCCCCGACGAGGAGACGACAGAGGCGAGCTCGACGGCCGCCACCGTCGCCCCCTCGCCGACCGAGGCCGAGCGCGAGGCGACGCAGCGCGACCGCGACGAAGCGGTGCGCAAAGCGCTGTTCGACGTGATCGGCGACTTCTACCGCCAACGCCGGCTCGACGACTTCATGTTCTACGAGGGTCCAGGCGATTCGGCGCCACCGAGCTCCATACGCTCTCCCTTCGAAGTCGCCGGCGTGCGGGGGGTCGTCTCCGCCGAGATCGCCCCGCACTGGATGGCATATCTCAATGATATCTTTGGACATCGTCGCGCAGTAGCGGATGAGCTCCACCTCTGACGTCGAAACATGCTAGGGTTGAGGTAGGCGTCGGCTAGCACAACAGAAAAGGGCGCGCTTTGAGTGAACTGGCTGCGACAGCGACCCAGCTGTTGGTCGCGACGACCCCGCTCATCTTCTTCTTCTTGGCGTCGGTCGTTCTGCTATCCAAGCACAAGACGCGGGCGACCTGGGCCTGGGGAGCCTTTTGTCTCTTCGCCGCCTGCACCTGGGGCTCGATCTACTTCGCCAGCCAAACCTCCGACGCGTACTCTCTCGCCACCGCCGATATCATCTCGCGCATCGCCTTCGCGAGCGGGGCGTTCACGAGTCTGGCGTTCTTCTTTTTCGCCCTCGCCTTCACCGAGCGCTGGCAACGGTCGCGGAAGCTGATCACCGCGCTGGTCGTGGTCGCTGCAGCGTTGGCCCTGGGATTTCTGTTCACGAACGGACTGACCGTCGGCATGGAAGAGACGGACTTCGGTCTGCGGCGGCCGAAACCGGGCCCGTTGATGCCGCTCTACCTGCTCTACACGGTCTTCAACACCGTCGGAGCGTTCGTGCTGTTCGTCTTGACCTATCGCACGAGCAGCGGCCACAAGCGCCTGCAGCTTCGGTACGCCCTCGTCGCCGTGGTCTTCGCGGTCATCGCCGGGGTCGGCTCGCTCGTGCCCTCGATCGGTGCCTCGAACTACCTCGGTTGGGTTCCGAGCGCGCTGATGATCGTCCCGCCCACGCTGGTGACCTACGCGGTGATCCGCCACCAACTCCTCGACGTGCGCACCGTGCTGCACAAGACGCTGCTCTGGGGCGTGATCTCCGCCGTCGCCGTCGCACCCGTGTGGTTGATTCTGGAGTGGCAGTGGGACGACCTCTCGGTCTGGGGTCCGAGCGGACGCTTTGGCGCCGTATTGCTGTTCTACATCGTGCTGATGCTGATGTTGCACCGCATTCAGCCTCGAATCGACCACCTCTTCGACCGAAGAACGTATAACATTAGGAAAGTATTGGATAATTTCCTCGATGACC
>JAGQJP010000604.1 GCA_020430585.1 Myxococcales bacterium
TCGACCGCTTTGCGGAGGAGTTTCCCGAGGAGCGACTCGAGATTCGATTCGCCTTCGACCCACGGCCCGAAGTTCGTGTCCTCTCCTTCGAGGCCCTCGGCGAGGCGGCGGTCGCGGCCCTCGCCGAGCTCGCCCGAGGCGGCCTGGTCGAACGCGAGGGCTAGTCGATCGGTCGAGCGAGCCGCCCGATCTTCGATTTGCGCTTCCAGAGCGAGTCTTTCGCCTTCTCGCGATGCGTCCGGTCACCGAAGATCGGTGGGTAGATGCTGACGATCGTCATCACGCTGAGGTAGACGGCGAGCCCAATCGCCAGCGCGTACATCAGGATGCGGTAGGCGCGATAACGGGCGGGATAGCGTTTTCGCAAGCGGGTGGCCATGCGCGAACCATACCACCCGGGATCCACCATTGCAAGCACGCCACGCTGCCAGAAAGTGGCAGACGTTGACGCCCGGGGTGGCCGACCGACGAGCCGGAATTCCGACCGATTAGTCATAACGATCCCGGAGCCTTACGTCCAAGTTCCGACCTCGAGGTCGGAAAAAAATTTTTCCAGGCTCTCTGGGGCCCTCGGGACTTCCGACCCGCGAGTCTGCTACTTTTGGTGGACTTCATCGCCGCGAATCCAATAGCATAGTGACTCATTTCCGCACTGGAACGCCTGAACCGAACGAAGATAATAAGGAATACCAAGAATGTGCGCGACTTCGACTCGTTCAGCCTCCCTGTCGAATCTCAATCCCGACGTGACGGTCATTGGCGGCGGCCCTGTGGGCTGCGTGACGGCGATCGCTCACGCGAATCAGGGCGCTGACGTCCTCGTGCTCGAGGCGCGCAGCGACGCGCCGACCCGCCTCGCGGGTGAGTGGCTACACCCCCCGGGAGCGAACGTGCTACGAGATCTCGGGATCGAATTTCCCGAGTCGACGCTCCATCGTCCCAAGGGGCGCGGGTTCGTCTGCTTTCCCGACGACGGCTCGCACCCGATCGTCCTCGACTATCCTCAGGCTCAAGAGGGCTTCAGCGCCGAGCACGCCGAGATCGTCACGACGCTGCAGGAGGTCGTTCGCGCTCATCCGCGCATCGTCTTCGTCCCCTCGGCCCGCGTCGCCGAGGTCGGCAAGAACGAGCTGACCGTCGAAGTCAAGGGCGCCCCGGGCAACGACCGCGTGCTCACCGAGCGCATCGTCGGCGCCGACGGGCGCTCGTCGCTGACGCGCAAGACCCTCGGCTACCCGGAAGAGCGCCTTCTGCTTTCGTATATGGCGGGCGTGTTGCTCGAAGACGTAGAGCTGCCCTTCGAGGGCTACGGCCACGTCTGTCTCGGCGGGACGGGTCCCGCGCTGCTCTATCGGATCGGCGAGCGTACCGTGCGCCTCTGCCTCGATGTGCCGATCTATCACATCAAGGTCAAGGAGAAGGCGGCCTACCTCTGGGACGCCTATCACGCGGTGCTCCCCGAGAGCCTGCGCCCAGCGTTTCATCGCGCCCTCACCGAGCGCCCGATCGCCTGGGCCGCCAACCAGGTCACGCCGCGACGCTACTTCGGTCGCGACGAGGTCGCCCTGGTCGGAGACGCCGTCGGCCACTACCACCCGCTCACTGCGGTCGGGATGACCCTCGGGTTTCTCGACGCCGAGTGTTTGAGCCACTCGCGGGACGTCGACCAATACCGACGTCAGCGGACCCACGAGGGGCGCGTTCCCGAGCTGTTGGCCAACGCCCTCTACGAAGTGCTCACCTTCTACGATGACGAGACCGTCGCCGTGCGCAACGCCGTCTACCGGCTCTGGCGCGAGAATTCCGAAGAGTGTCGGCGCACGATGCGCCTGCTCTCCTCTGGGGACACCGAGCTCTCGAGCTTCGCGATGGCGTTCTGCAAAGTGATCGGACTCGCCGGGGAGAGCATCGTCCGTACGGGCACCGAGAGCGGTCAATGGGGCTACCAGACGCAGGTGATGGCGCGCCTGGCTGGCCGCCTCGGCTGGCTTGCCGCCGAGTCCTTTCCCGAGCTGTCCCAGATCGTCGATCGCGCCGCGAAGGTCGCCAACATCAACCTCAAGGTCACGGGCGAGCTCGAAGAGAGCGTCCAGTTCCACCGTTTGCGCCACCAACCCCGCGCCGCCGAGCGTCGTCGTCCCGCCCCTCGCTCTCGCGTGAGCTTGACGGATGCGACCCTCGGGATCGAGCGTGCTGTCGACCACCTGATCGGCTTGCAGGGCGAGCGCGGGGAGTGGGAGGGCGAGGTCGTCTGGTGCCCGATGCTAGCGGCGCAGTATGTGCTGGCCTGCGTGCTGATGGCGCGCGAGCTGAGCGAGAGCGACAAGCGCCGCGTGCTCTTGCACTTCCAAGAGCAACAGCTCGCCGATGGTTGCTGGGGACTTCACGAGAGCTCCGAGCCGTATCTCTTCGTCACGGCGCTTGTCTATGTCGCCGCGCGGATGCTCGGTATCGCTGCTAACGACAAGCTCCTGCGTCGCGCCGGTGCCTTCATCCAGGCTCAGGGCGGCGTTGTCGCGATTCCGACCTGGGGCAAGTTCTGGCTTTCGATGCTCAACCTCTACCAGTGGCGCGGTGTCAACCCGCTGCTGCCCGAGATGTGGCTCTTGCCGCGTTGGATGCCGTTGCACCCATCGAACTTCTACTGCCACACGCGGCTGATCTACGGCGCGATGGCCTACATCTATGGCCGCAAGCTGCAGCACCCCGTCTCGCCGTTGATCGCCGCGCTGCGCCGCGAGCTCTACGTCGAGGACTACGAGCGCGTCGACTTCCGCCGCGCCGCCGACCAGCTGCGCGCTGACGAGGTGATCGCGCCGCCCTCTGGCGCGTTGAAGCTGGCCTACCGCGCCTGTCAGCTCTTCGAGAGCGCCCACCCGCAGTTCCTGCGCGACCGAATGCTTCGGACTCTGATCGAGCACATCCGCTTCGACGTGCGCTACACGGCCCACAAGAGCATCTCCCCGGTGAGCGGGCTGCTCAATCTGTTGGCGATCTGGCTCGACAACCCCGCCGACGCCGCTCTGGACCGCGGGTTCGAGGCGCTGCGCAGCTGGTTTTGGGAAGACGATGAGCGCGGATTGCGCGTCGCTGGCGCCAAATCCGAGGTCTGGGACACCTCTTTCGTGTTGCAGGCGCTGGCCTGCGTGCCGGACGCCGACGAGAGCATCGAGGCGGCGAAAGAGCGCGCCCTGGACTTTCTGGCTCGCCAACAGGTGCGTGCCGTCGACCCGGTGGCCGAGTCGTTCTACCGCCAGAATCAGCGCGGCGGATTCTGCTTCGGCGCGCTCCCCTACGGCTGGAGCGTCTCCGACTGCACCGCAGAGGCACTGCTCGCGTTCTTCGAAACCGATCCGCTGGCGATCAGCACACCCGACACGATCGATGCGGCGCGCTTCATCCTGCGCTGCCAGAACCCCGATGGCGGCTTCGGCAGCTACGAGCCGCGCCGCACGCCCTGGGAGTTGGAGTTCGTCAACCCCGCCGAGATGTTCGGCAACTCGATGACCGAGAAGAGCTACGTCGAGTGCAGCGCCTCGTGCGTGCAAGCCCTTGCCGAATTTCGTCGACAGGTACCCGGCCTACTCGAGGGAGAGATCAATCCGGCGATCGACGCCGCCAAGAGCTTCATCGCCAAGGCGCAGCGCCCCGACGGGAGTTGGGCCGGGAACTGGGGCATCAATTTCACCTACGGCACGCTCTTCGGCGTCCGCGGCCTGTTGGCTTGCGGCGTTCCGCCCACGGCGCCGCCGATCCGCAAGGCCTGCGCCTGGTTGATCGAGCGCCAACGCGAAGACGGCGGGTGGGGTGAGCATTGGTCGAGCTGCATCGACAAAGAGTACGTCGAAAACGGCGAGAGCCAGGTGATCCAGACCGCCTGGGCGCTGATGACACTGCTCGAGGCGCGCTCACCAGAGTGGGGCGCTCTGACCCGGGCCGCTCGATTTCTGCTCGAAGCGCAGAGCGAGGACGGCGGCTGGCCCAAGCAGGACGGGGCGGGGATCTTTTTCGACTCAGCGGTGCTGGACTATACGCTCTACCGCGAGTATTTTCCAATCTGGGCCCTCAGTCTTTACGAGGTGCGTCGTCGTGAGCGCGCGGGCCTGCTCGAGGTGGACCACCACGACGAGTCCGATGCCGCCAGTGGGGCGCGTCGGACGAGCGCGTCAGCCTGATCGAACCAAAGGACAGGAGTCGAGATAGATGGCAAAGACGAATGACAAGAGCGGCGACAACGGCGCCGGGAGATGGGGCCGGGTGCTGGTCACGGGCGGTGGCGGGCATCTCGGCGCGAACCTCGTGCGACGGCTGTTGGACGACGGGCACGAGGTGCGGGCCCTCTACCAGCCAGCTCACGACAATCGCGGGCTCGACGGCCTCGACGTGGAGCTCGTCCCCGGGGACCTGCGCGATCTCGAGGCGATGAAGAAGGCGGTCGATGGCTGCAGCCACGTCTTCCACGCGGCGGCGAAGGTCTCCACGCTGCATGGCGAAGAACAGGAGCTCTTCGAGATCAACGTCGTCGGGACGCGCAATCTGCTGCGTGCCGCGAAAGAGGCGGACGTCGAGCGCGTCGTCGTCACGGGGTCGTTCAGCGCCGTGGGCTTCGAGCCCGACAATCCGAGCAAGGCGACCAGCGAAGACGGGTTACCCTTCTACCCCTTCACCAAGCACATGCCCTACGGGCTGACCAAGCACCTCGTCGAACACGAGTGTTGGTGGGCCGCCGCATCGGGTCAGGACGTCGTCGTCGCCACGTCGTGTGCGATCATCGGGCCGAACGATTTCATCCCGTCTCGCCTCGGTCGGACGCTCTGCGACTTCGCCAACGGCAAGCTGCGGGCGTTCATCCCTGGCGGATTCGAGTTCGTCGCCTCGCGGGACATCGTCGAGGGTCATATCTTGGCGATGCAGAAAGGGCGCTCGGGTCACAAGTACATCTTCGCCAGCGAGTACCTGGAGGTCGACCAGCTGATGGACCTCTTCGAAGAGGTGACCGGGCGTCGACGGCCCGTGCGGCTGCCGCCGAACGTGATGCTGCCGATCGCGTACGTCAGCACACTGTTCAAGCGCACTTTCTTTCCCAAGAGCCCGCACCGCTTCACGCCGCTGGCGGTGCACGTGCTGCAGTCGCGGCGGCACGCCGATACGTCGAAGGCGAAACGTGAGCTGGGCTTCCAGCCGACGCCGATGCGCGACGCGATCCGCGCCGCCTTCGAGTTCTTCGTGGAGCAAAAGATGATCGATGGGCGCACCAGCGCCCGTTCGACGCGACCGTATCATGGGGCCGAGGCGCGCCTGTAACGAGTGGAGAGACGAGCGATGAGCAAGCGAAACGTGTTGAGACAAGCAGGTAGCGACGGACCGCCGAGCTTCGAAGACTCGAAGAATCGGCGACAGCGCGCGCGCGCCGCCGGGATGAATCCGAACTACTGGTATGCCGTCGAGTACGACGCGGCGATCAAGAAGGGCGAGGCCAAAGAGGTGATCTTCTGGAAAGAATCGATCGCCGTCTTTCGCGGGATGGACGGGCAGCTGAACGCGATCCTCAATCGCTGCGCCCACCGTCAGCTCAAGCTCACCGGCGGCGAGGTGAAGGGCTGCCGCATGGTCTGCCCCTACCATGGCTGGGAGTATGACGGCCAGGGGCGGGTGACACACATCCCCCACGACCTCTTCGGCCGCAAAATGCCAAAGTTCCGGGTCCATCGGTATCCGCTCAAGGTGCGCTATGGCTTGATCTGGATCTTCCCCGGGGATCCCGCCCTCGCCGAGAGTCGCCCGCTGCCGCACATCCCCGAGCTCGAGGGTCCCGATGCGTGGCCCTGCGTGCCCTTCGACAACACCTGGACGGCGCACCACTCGATGATCATCGACAACGTCTCGGATTTCACCCACGAGTACCTGCACCGCGCGCACATGCCCTTCTCCGACGCGAAGCTGCTCGACATGCAGGTCGAAGAGGACCGGGTCTCGCTGACCTACGATTCGAAGATCGGTGGCGGCAAGTGGATGGCCCCCTTCGTCGACCAATCGAAGGTCAAGACCGATCGCATCGACCTCTGCTATGACTATCCGTATCAATGGTCGAACACGGGCGGCAAGATCAAGCACCACCTCTTCGTCTTGCCGATCGACGAGCGCCGGACGCGCGCATTCTTCCTGTTCTACTTCAAGGCGTTGAAGATTCCGATGCTGCCGATCACGATCCCCCGCTGGGTGATGATCCCGGTGCTCAAGATCGCCAACAAGGTGATCTTCGACCCGCTGATCGGCGAGGATGGCTGGGCTGTCGAAGCGGAGCAAGAGGGCTACGATGCCTGTTACGATGCACCGATGGCGGAGATCAACCCGGCGGTTCACGAGTTCCAGAAGCTCACGATTCGCAAATGGGAAGAACACCTCGAGACGGCGAAGAGCCAACCCGCGGTGCGCATCGAAGCGAACTGCGACGCGCCTGCGTGAGCCCCTCCGAGAATCGGCGGCGTCGCGAGATCGCCCGTGAACGAAAACCATCCCAACAAGGGTGAACCCATGAGTGTAGAAGCGGTCAGCGCGACGACGAAGCTGCTCGAGCGAATCGAATGTTTCGATCCTGCCACGGGCGCCTATTTGGGCGAAGTTGCCGTCACCACACCCGACGAGGTGCGGTCGATCGTCTCGTGCGCTCGCGAGGCGCACCAGCTCTGGCGCAACACCGATTTCTCCGAGCGTCGGCGCGTGCTGCGAATGCTGATGGATCAGATCCTTCGTCACGCCGACGAGCTCGTCGAGCTGATCGTCCGCGACGCAGGAAAGACGCGCGAGAACGCGATGCTCGGTGAGATCTGGCCGGTCTGTGAGAAGATTCGGGCGACGATCGCCACCGGTGAGCGCCATCTGCGGCCCGAGCGCGTGAGCTCGGGACTGTTGGTGCACAAGCAGGCGACGATCGAGTATCACCCCCTCGGCGTGATCGGCGTGATCTGTCCCTGGAACTACCCGCTCCAGAACGTGCTGGGACCAGTGATTCCGGCGCTCTTCTCCGGGAACGCCTCGGTTGTCAAGGTCTCGGAGTGGACGTCGTGGTCGGCAGCCCGGATTCAGAAGCTCTTCGACGACGTCTTCGATGCCGCGGGATATCCCCGCGAGCTGGTCACGCTGATCACGGGCTATGGCCCGACGGGTGCGGCGCTCGTCGGCTCGGGTGTCGACAAGGTGGTCTTCACGGGCTCGATGCGCAACGGGCAGCGGGTCTTGGCCGAGAGCGCGAAGACCCTCACGCCCGTGATTCTCGAGCTCGGCGGCAAGGACGCGATGATCGTCTGCGACGACGCGGATCTCGAGCAGGCGGTACACGCCGCGCTCGCGGGGGTCTTTATCGCCGCTGGCCAGAACTGTCTCGCCGCCGAGCGGTTGCTGGTCTTCGACGGGATCTACGACGCCTTCGTCGCCCGTGTCACCGAAGAGGCGCGCGGTCTGCGCCAGGGAGACCCGCTGGGCGACGCCTTCGTCGACGTCGGCGCGATGACGATGCCCGGACAGGTGGCGATCGTCGAGGCGCTCGTCAACGACGCCGTCGAACGCGGCGCGCGGGCCGTCGTCGGCGGTCGACGTGGCGAGGGTCCGGGGAGTTTCTTCCAGCCGACGATCCTCGTCGACGTTCCCGATGATGCGCGGATTCTCCACGAAGAGACCTTCGGCCCGGTCATGGTGGTGGTTCGCGTCGCCAGCGAAGAGGACGCCGTGCGGCGTGCGAACGAGACCGAGTACGGCCTCGCCTCGACCGTGCTCAGTCGCGATGCCAGGCGCGCCAAGCGAATCGCCGATCAGATCATCGCGGGGGCGACCTGCGTCAACGATTTTGCGCTGACCTACATGGCCCAAGAGCTACCCTTTGGCGGCGTGCGGGGCTCGGGCTTTGGCCGGCTGAATGGGCGCGAGGGGTTGCGGGCGATGTGCAACGTCAAGTCGGTGATGACCGATCGCTTCCCGTTGCACCAACCCGCGAAGCTCTACCCCGTCAAGCGCGGCGACTACGAAACGGCAAAGCGCACGATCGAGATGCTTTACAGCGACGGCCTCGTCGCCCGAGCCAAGGCGCTCTGGAAGCTGATCCGCGGCGCCTGACCGCGTGAGACGATTGGCGAGCGCGGGTCGACCGATGACGCCCCGCGACGCGCGCATGGCCTACAACGATCGATGGAGAGACGATGAATCTAGAGAGCCACCGTTTTGATGCGCCGTCGACGCGCACGATCTCCCAACACGATCCAGCGACCCTCGAGTCGCTCGGCAGCGTGTCCGCGATGAGCGAGGAAGAGGTGCGCGATCGCGTCCGACGTGGTCGCGAGGCGCAGCACGCCTGGGCGCGCACGAGCTTTCGCGAGCGGCGCCAGGTCTTGCAGGCGATCCTCGACCACATCGTCGCCCACCAGGAAGAGATCTGCCGCGCCGCGGTTCGCGATTCGGGGAAGACGATGGTAGACGCCGCCCTCGGCGAGATCTTTCCGGTCTGTGAGAAAATTCGCTACGTGATCGATCACGGCGAGGCCGATCTGGCGCCCGAGACACGGCGTTCCGGCTTCCTCGCCCACAAGCGAGCCCGCGTCGAATATCACCCCCTCGGCGTCGTCGGCGTGATCTGTCCATGGAACTTCCCGTTTCACAACATCTTTTGTCCGGTCGTCCCGGCGCTCTTCGCCGGCAACGCCGTGGTCGCCAAGGTCTCCGAGTGGAGCTCGTCGTCCGCGGCGGGATACCTCGAGATCGTCCACGACGCCCTGCGCCGTTTCGGTCACTCGACGGATCTCGTGCAGATCCTCACCGGCTACGGCGAAACAGGAGCGGCCCTGGTGCGTTCCGGCGTCGAGACGGTGTTCTTCACGGGCTCGCCAGAGAACGGCCGTCGCGTGATGGCCACCGCGTCCGAGAGCCTTACGCCCGTCGTCCTCGAGCTCGGCGGCAAGGACGCGATGGTGATCTGCGACGACGCCAACATCGACCACGCCGTCGACCAGGCGCTGCTCGGCGTGTACACCGCCTGTGGACAGATGTGCGTCGGCGCCGAGCGGATCTACGTCTTCGACGCGGTCTACGACGAGTTCGTGCGCCGCGTTCACGAGCGGGTCCGCGCGTTTCGGCAGGGTCCGCCTCTGGAAAAGCTCGTCGACGTCGGGGCGATGACGATGCCGCGGCAGATCGAGATCGTCCTCGAGCTGGTCGCAGACGCGAAGGCCAAAGGCGCGCGGGTGCTCATCGGCGGCAAGCGCAACCCGCGCTACGACGGTCAGTTCGTCGAGCCGACGATTCTCGTGGACGTCGATCACACGATGCGCATCACCCAGGAAGAGCAATTCGGTCCCGTGATGGTCGTCGTCCGGGTGCGCGACGAAGAGGAGGCGGTGCGGCTGGCCAACGATTGCCCGTATGGGCTGGGGTCGAGTGTCTTCACGCGCGATGCGGTGCGGGGACGGCGAATCGCCAACCAGCTCCGCGCGGGGATGACCGTGGTCAACGACTACGGTCTGGCCTACATGATTCAGTCGCTCCCCTTCGGCGGCGTCGGCCGCTCGGGGTTTGGTCGAATCAACGGCCGCGAGGGTCTGCGCGCCTGTTGCTACACCAAGGCCCACGTCGAGGATCGGATCCCAATGGGGCGCGGCGTCGGCGTCTACCCCGTGCACCCCGAGACCTTCGATCTCGTCCGTCAGGTCGTGCAGATCATCTACGGCAGCGGGCTCGGCACGCGGTTGCGCGGCATCGTTGGCGCCGCCGAGAGCTTCGTCTCGATCGCTCGCGCTCGCTTGCGCTCCTGAGGCCCACGCGCCGCAACGTCCCACTCTCGAGCCATGTCGGTGCTCGCCGATCGGTCTCAGACGCTAGTAGAAGCTCGTACGAAGCGGACAATCTGCGTCTCGTGCCAGAACTCGTTGTCCCAGTTGAGGGTGACGAAGGCGACGTGTCCGCCATGGCGTGGGGTGGCGAGGTGGAAGTGGCGGCTCGTCTCGGCTTCGACGCGTGGATAGCTCTCATCGGTCAGCAGCGGGTCATCCCAGGCGTTGATCAGGAGCGCGGGTACGCGAATCTCGCCGAGTTGCGGCTTCGAGCTACAACGCGTCCAGTAGTCGTCGGCGCTGGTGAAGCCGTGAACGGGCGCCGTGTAGTGCTCGTCGAACTGGCCCAGGGTGTAGATCCAGCGGAAGCGGCGGTAGTCCATCGCGTCGGGGTGGAGCCGCGCCTTTTGAGCGATCTTGCGCCGCAGCGAGCGGACGAAGTGGATCTGATAGACCCAGTTGCTGACGAGCTCGAGGTTTCGGGCGCACGTGCCGAGATCGACGGGGACCGAGATCGCGCCGACGGCACGGATCGCCGGGTCGATCGCCGCGCCCCGCTCACCGGCGTACTTGAGCACGACGTTGCCGCCGAGGCTGAAGCCGACGAGCGCGAGCCGTCGGTAGCGCGAGCCGGCGAGGACGTGCTGGATCACACAGTCGAGATCGTCGGTGACCCCGCTGTGGTACGAGCGGAGCAGGCGATTCAGCTCTCCGCTGCAGCTGCGGAAGTTGAGGGCCAATGCGTCCCAGCCGCGTCGGTTGAAGGCTCGAGCCATTCCCCGGATGTAGCCCGCCTCACTGCTCGACTCGAGCCCATGACAGAGGATCACGAGAGAGTCGGACCCGACGCGCGCCCAATCCAGATCGAGGAAGTCGCCGTCGGGCGTGTCGATCCGCTCGCGCTGATAGCGAACGCCGCCCACTCGGCGAAACAGTGACGTGGCGATCGTCGCGACGTGCCCATTGTCGAAAGGCGGTGGCGGTTGATAGCGTGGTAGGTCGAGCAACGGCATACGAAAGAGTGTAGCAAACTCGCAAGGAACCCGCCAGATCGCGGAAGAAGGCACAAAAAAACCGCGAGAGGTCGTCTCGCGGTTTTTCTGAGCTCACGGAGGAGCTATAAAAAGATCCAATGAAGTCGGCGCGTTGTGGTCGCACGTCAGCTGCTTCCGGTTCAGCCGTAGGTTCCGCGTGTCGATTCAGCCGTAGGTTCCGCGTGTCGATTCAGCCGTAGGTTCCGCGTGTCGATTCAGCCGTAGGTTCCGCGTGTCGATTCA
>JAGQJP010000605.1 GCA_020430585.1 Myxococcales bacterium
CTCGACCCGGGTCAGCACGCGCTCGGTCACTTGGTGCGCCGCACCTTGGAGGAGAGCTTCTACTTCGCCCTGGTTTACTCCCGTTGGGCCGACGACCGCCACTGGCCGAGCTTCAAGGCGGGCGTCTTCGGGTCGCTCCCGGCTCCGCTGCGCGCGGTTGTCCCCGTCGTCGCCCGGCGCCAGACGAGAAACGACCTCGAAGCGCAGGGCATCTCGCGTCATTCTCCGGCCGAAGTGTACGAGCTGGGGATCGCCGACCTCGACGCCGTCGCCCAGATCCTCGGTGAGACCGACTACCTCCTCGGAAACAAGCCCTCGAGCTACGACGCCGTGCTCTACGCCTTCGTCGCCAACGTCTTGGACTGCCCCGTCGACTCGCCCCTGCGCGCCCGCGTCGCGAGCACGCCCGCCTTCGTCGCCTACAGTGAGCGGATGAAAGCCGCCTACTACGCCAAACGTGCCTGAACCGGCGACGCCCCGGGTTCGGCGACCGTCGTCTTGACCGCGCACCCATCGGAGACTATCCTGCGTAGCAGACGAAGGTTGAGCGGGGAGACTCGATGCAACGCGTGCTTTCGTTCGTCAAGCCGATCATCGCCAATTTCGGCCCCCTGATCACGTTCTTGTTGGCCAAGGCCTTCTTCGGCCTGACCGTGGCCATCGCCACGACGGTCGCGGTGACGCTGGCCGAAGTGATCTGGAGGCTGTCGCACCGCGAGCGGCCGAGCGGCTTCTTCTGGTTTACCGTGGCGATCACCGTCGTGTTTGGCGGCGTCGACCTCTGGCTGGGAAAATCGGCCTTCTTTCGCTACGAGGCCGTCGCCACGAATCTGCTGAGCGCGATCTGGTTCGGCGCCACGACGTTTGGCCACAAGCCGGTGATCCTCGAGATCGCCGAGCGTGGCCGAAGCTTCGAACGCGCCCCGCGGGTCGACATCGTCTTCTTCTTTCGGCTGCTCACCTGGGTCTGGGTCGTGTACTTCGTGATCAAGGCGGGCGTCTACCTCGTCCTGGCACTGCGACAGGGGGACCTGAGCAGGCTGGTGGTGCTTCGGGCTCTAATCGGCAGCGTGTCGTTCTACCTTTTGCTGGCGTCGAATATCTTCGGCGGTCGGCGGATCTTCATTTGGATTCGGAACAACGGTTGGATGCCCTCGCAGCGCAGCCCCGCAAGCTCTCCGCCACAGGGGCGACAGGCACCGCCCTAGGGTTCGTCGGGGCGAAAGCGTTGGCTGTCGATCCCGTGCGCCTCGAGCCAGCGGTAGACCTGCTTGCGATCGCGTTTCAGTGCGCTCGCGACGCGCGAGACGTTGCCTTCGTGCTCGCGCATCAGCGCCTCGAGCTCATCGGCCGTCGGCGGGTCGGGTCGTCGTACCGGCCCCCGGTTCTTGCGCTTGCGAAGCGGCTGCTGCAGCTCGTCGGGCAGATCCGTCACCTCGAAACGCTCGACCTTCTCCCGCAGGTGTGGAATGCGGCGCACGAGCTTGGCCAGCTCGCGCACGTTGCGCGGCCAGTCGTGGAGCGCCAGGGCCTCGACGAAGTCGCTCGTGACGGCGAACTCCCGTCCACACTCGCGGATCGAGAGGGCGCGCAGCAACGACACGAGGTCTTCCCGCCTCTCTCGCAACGGTGGAAGGACGATCATCGCCTCGTCCAGGCGGGCGTATAGGTCCAGTCGGAAGGCGTCCCGGCCCGTCATCGACGCCAGATCGCGATTGGTCGCCGCGACGATCCGCACGTCGGCGATCGATTCGCGGGTCCCGCCGAGGGGACGGTAGCTTCGGTCTTCTAGAAAGCGCAAGAGCTTGGCTTGAAGCGGGAGGGGTAGCTCTCCGATCTCGTCGAGAAACAGCGTCCCCCCTTCGGCGGCGGCGATCATTCCCAGCCCGCTGGTCTGGGCGCCCGTGAAGGCCCCGCGCAAGTGTCCGAAGAGCTCTCGCTCCATCAGCTCGGCGGGAATCGCCGCGCAATTGACCGCCAGGAAGGGACCGCTGCGACCGCTGGCGTCGTGGATTCCCCGCGCCGCGACCTCCTTGCCGGTCCCGCTTTCGCCACAGAGCAATATCGCCAGATCCGTCGGAGCGAGGCGTTCGATCAGCTCTCTGACGTTTTCCAACGCCCGAGAGACGCCGACGAGCGACGACGCTCTCCGCCTCGAGCGGCTCGATTGACCCGCGGGCGCCACCGTGTAGACCAGCACCGCGTCCCCCAGACGGATCACATCCTGTAGCAGCAGAGCCTCCCCCGCAGCGGCGACGCCATTGTGCCAGGTGCCGTTCTTGCTGCCGCAGTCCTCGACGGAGTAGCCCCCGCCACGAGCTCGACGGAATTCGGCGTGATCACGCGACATTTTGACATCGTCGAAGGTCAGGCTGGGCGAGCGGCTCGGCGCGCGGCCGAGGGTGAGAGAGGCCGACGAAAGGCGGGTGATCGCCCCCTCGTGATCGCCCGCCAAGTTGTAGATCACGGGCTGGTCGTCCGAGGGCAGATCGATCCCCGGGTCGGTCATCGTCTGGTCGTACCGTCGGCTCATCGTCGCATCCGTGGGGGCGGTTCGTTCAACACGTCAGAATCGAATCTCCGTCACCATACCCGCGCCGCCGCGCAACACGATCGGCTGCCAGCTGATCGGGCCGCGAAGCTGACGCTCCTGTTTCCCACCCGCATAGCCCAAGGCGACGAGCACAATCCCGGCCACAGCGCTGGCGCCACCGATGGCGAAGAGCGCGATCGCCCCTTTCTGTCGCCGCAGCACCGATTCGTAGCGCCGATTGTACTCGTCGAGGGCCGCCTGGTCGAAGGTCCCAGCACTGATGTGGCGATCGACGAAGGCGTTGGCGTCGTCGTCGCCGTGCTTGGCCCAGATCTGAAGACCGAGCCCCCCACCGAGGAGCGCCGCCCCCACGCCGATCAGCACGAAACCCGCGATCTTCATCGCCGGGAGCTTGGGTTTGCTCGTCCGATCCGTCCCTCCTGGCACCTCGACGACGATCGGGTGATCCGCGGGGACCTCGACGATCAGCTGCCGTTCCCGTCGGTCGGGAAAGACGACCCGCAGCCGATTGCGGCCGACGGGTAACGCGATCGACGTGAGGGGGAGCGCCCCGATGCGCCGTTCACCGAGAAAAATCTCCGCCCCCCGAGGCCCACGCAACGTCACGCGCCCTTCTATGATACGGGCCGGAAGCTCGACGTCGATCGTCAGCGCCGCACCCGCGCGAATCACGACCTCGCGCGCGACGCGACGATGACCTGCGCGGCGAAGCTCGATTCGGTGAGGACCGAACGAGAGCCAGTGCGTCGCGGGCGTCGTCAGCCCCACCAGCCGACGACCGTCGATCCAGATTTCGGCCCCGCTCGGACGCGAGACGAGATTCAGCTCGCGCATCGTCAACGACAGCCGCTGCCGCACGAAAACGACGCGCTGTAGCACGAGCTCTCGGCTTGACTTGTCGACGCGGTGGTCGTTCTGCGTCGCTTCGAGAAAGCGACTGTAATAACGAAGCGCCTGGAGATCCTTGTCGAGGAAATCGTAGCAGCGCCCGACGTTGGCGAAGAGCTGGGGATTCCGCGTGCGGCGATAGAGCTTCAGCGCGACGTCGATCACCTCTCGGTAGCGTTTTTGCCGGAACAGCTCGACCATCCTGCGGTTGAGCTTCCCCACCTCGGGAGAGTCGACGCCATCTGCCCGTAGCGGCGCTGGCGCACCGAGCCAGAGGCCGACGACGAACAGCAGCATCGAGAGTCGGATACCGTGGGAGAGGAGCGCTCGGGCTCGAGGTTTCGGTGCGGCGATCATCGAGGCGATGATAGCATCATGCGGGCCGCCAGGAAAAGCGCTTGTCCGCCTATTTGCCGAGGGGCTTGAAAATCCCATCGCCCGTCGATGTCGGCGCAATCGGTCGGAGCGTCGCGCTGATCGGCCGGCTGCGATCGGGGACGACGTTGAGCGTCAGCGTCTTGTAGCCTTTTCGTCGCAACGTCAGCTTGACCGTGCGCCGCCCCTTCGCCACTGCCACCCGCCGCGGTGTCAACCCGAGGCGTCGCGTGCCCAAAAAGAGCTCGGCGGGCGGCGCGCTACTGACGCGGAGTACGACGCGGGCGACGGTCGGTGTGACGATTTTGCGCGGCGCTTGGACGTCTCGGTCTCTCCGCTCGCCGATTTTTCCGGGTGAGCGCGGCGTCGGGTCATCGACAACCCCATCCGCGACAACCCCATCGTCGACGACCCCATCGGCGAGATAGCGCCGTGTCACGAAGACGTCGGAGCCGCCCGGACTGGGCTCGCGGCCGAAGGCGTCACGTCCATCGAGTTCGGCCAGCGGGCGCGTGCCAAGGCGCTGGTTCGGGTCCCGACGGACTCGAGGCCCCATCGTCGCATCGAGCCGACGTCCGTCGGAGGCGTCGTCGTCGAGCCCAAAGGGCAACGTCGAGTCCGCTCCCTGCGCTGTCGCCCGCGATCCGTCGGGCCGCGGGAGCCAGATCCAGCGCAGCGCATAGAG
This sequence comes from Myxococcales bacterium, assembly GCA_020430585.1. Classification (GTDB taxonomy): domain Bacteria; phylum Myxococcota_A; class UBA9042; order JAGQJP01; family JAGQJP01; genus JAGQJP01. Next base: position 4,503 of record JAGQJP010000605.1, read on the forward strand.
CGCCGCCCCTCCCAGGGCGATGACCACCACCGCGGTCACGACGATGACGATCGCGATCGTCCGCGCTCCAGAGCCGCTGGCCCTCGCGCGTGGGGTCGGTGGCAGCTCGAGATCGGGCGCACTGGCCATCGCCTCCTGGGACGAAGCGCCGCCCTGCACCGTCTCGCTGACTGCCACGGTCGGCGGAAACGGCTCGAGCTCTTCGCTGCGCGGCGTGCGAACGAACCGAGGATCGATGTCCGAAAACGGTCCAGCACCGAGATCGCCGTCACTCAACGTCTCGAAGGGCCGCTGGGGTGGGGGCTCGGCCGCCCGCCCGCGCAGATAGTCCCGCAGCGCTCCGCGAAATTCGGCTGCCGACTGAAAACGGGCTTTGGGAGCCTTCGCCAGGCCCCGTTCGACGATCGCCTCGAGTGCAGCGGGGACGATCCGCGCGCCGGCGTTGACCGACGGCGGCGCGACTTGGATCTGTTGCAGCAACAGCGCCATCGGAGAGGGATCGTCGAAGGGCGGTCGGCCCGTGAGCATCTCGAAGAGGATCACC
>JAGQJP010000606.1 GCA_020430585.1 Myxococcales bacterium
CGAGTGGTTGCGGTTTGATGCAGGGGTGCGGCTTGGCGACGATCACGTTCGGTTCGTACTGCGTCGCGTCGATCGTCTCGCGGTAGACGGGCAGCGACTCGCCGTGCTCGATCCACTCATCCTCGTCGCGGTAGAATTCGAGCCGCCCCGACTTGGTGTACCACTTCTTCTCTTCGTTGGCCTGCTCGTAGCCGATGATCTTCGGATAGGTGCGGCTCATCAAGAGCGCCGGGATCCCGTCCTTCGCCTTCGTCTCCAGGTCGCGGGCGTCGTAGCCCTTGGCCATCGTCGAGCTGTTGAAGATCCGCTGCAGGTACTCGATCGTCTGGTTCTCGCGGACGAACTTGTAGACGTCCTTGAAGCGCGGCTCGCCCACCACCTCGGCGAGCTTCTCGGTCACCCCCTGCTGCACCTCGATGTCGCCGCGGGTATCATGGATCCGCTTGAACGGCGTCCGCGGGAAGATCTGCAGGAACGGGTTGGTCACCGAGGCCGTCGCGTCGGGGTGCTTCAACTCGGCCCAGGAGTCGACGGCGAAGACGATGTCCGCGTATTCGCAGGTTCCCGTCCACCACCACTCGTTGACCGCCAACATCTCCATCTTCGGCAGGGTGTTGACGACGACGTCGTAGTGCCCCTTGACGTTGCCGAGGATCGAGTTCGAGTTGCAGACCATCAGGGACTTCGTCGGCGTCGTGATGTGGGACTTGCCCGTGAAGAGCTTGGTGCCGATCTTCAGCGGTTTGTCGCCGTGGTTCCAGAAGTGGACCGACTCGAACTTGAAGTACTGCTTCACATTGACGGGCTTGTTCGGCTCGAGCTGCAGCCGGAACGGGTCTTCGGCGATATACGTCCCCATCCCGTCGAAGTAGGCGGCGCGGTAGTTTCCCGCATAGCTGCCGATGTTCCCGCCGTGGAAGCCGATGTTCTTGGTCAGCGCGCAGACCAGGAAGAGGGAGCGGTCCTTCAGGTCGTTGTTGAAGAACTGGTTCGGCCCCATCCCCGTGGCGATCAGCGTCTTGGACTGGTTGGCGGCGATCTGGCGGGCGAGCCCCTCGATCGCTTTGGCTGGGGCCCAGGTGATCCGCGAGATCGTCTCGGGGTCGCAGCTGTCGCGAAGATACTGCCACAACAGGTCGAAGACGGGTCGGACCTTGACCGTCTGCCCCTTGATCGTCACCTCGAAGGTCCCCTCGAGCGCGGGGTCCACGCCCGTGGCGACGGCGTACTTGCCGTGATCCTCGCGGGTCACAGCGACGGGCTTTTGCGCCTTGGCATCCCAAACGACGTAGCTGCCCCACTCGTCGAGGAGCCCCTGGCCGATCACCTGCTTGTCAGCCGCTTTGATCGTCGGCAGACCGCCCTGCCCTTTGGCGCGCACGATCGTATCGCGCCGCATCGTCGGCGGTTTGAAGCCCGGCACGGCGTCTTCGGCGCGCACGAGCTTCTGATTGTCGACGCGGACGAGGAAGGGGAAGTCGGTGTTGGTCTTGACGTGCGTCGCGTCGAAGAGCTTCTCCTTGATCATCACGTGGGCCAGGCCGAGGGCGAAGGCGCCATCGGTCGCGGGCCGGATCACGAAGACCTCGTCGCACTTGTTCGCCGTCGACGAGTACTCGACGGTCACCGCGACAACCTTGGCGCCCTTCAGCCGCGCCTCGGTCAGCCAGTGGGAGTCGGGCATCTTGGTCGCGATCCAGTTCATCCCCCAGGCGATGATCAGGTTCGAGTGCTCGGTGTCGAAGAGGTCGAAGTCCACCGTCTGCTGGCCCGTGACCATCGGGTGGCCCGGAGGCAGGTCGGTGTGCCAGGAGTAGTTGTCCCAGCCGCGCGCTCCGATCGCCTGGTTCGCCTTCACGCCACGGATCTTCGCGTCCATCAGCGCCATCGAGTTTGCCAGACGATACATTCCGAAGACGCGCGTGATCCCGAGCAGCGGCATCCCGCCGCGGAACTTGAGGACCTGCGTCCCCGCGCCCTGCATTGCGCTGATCTGCTCGGGGAGGTAGAGCCCCTGTTTGCGCAGCAGCGCCGCGCCCTTCTCGCCCGCGTAGGTCGTCGCGATGTTGTGCAGCGTCTTGGCGGCGTAGCTAAAGGCCTGGTCCCAGCTGACCCGAACGAAGGACTCGAGGCCGCGGCGCAGGTATTTCGGGTCTGGGCGCCCGTCCGCACCGCGGGGATAGCCCGCGTCGGCCCACTTCTTGAAGCCTTCGCGCACCATCGGATAGCGCACGCGGCGCGGCCCCTGGATCCGTCGATTGAGGACGAGCCCCTTCTGGCAGATCCGCGGCTCCCAGCGCGCCGACACCTTGGTTCCATAGAGGTCGGTCGCCTTCGAGTAGCCGTAGCTCGGTCCGACGCGGGTGATCACGCCGTTCTTGACGTAGCACTTGAGCAAGCAGTTGTGCGTGTCGTTCGGCGCGCAGAGGAAGTGGAACGTGCTATCGTGGCGAAAGATGTCGCGATAGATCTTCTCCCAACCGCGGTTCGGGTAGTGGGTCAACGGATTCTCGACGGCGAAGGGAAACTTCAGACCCGCGAGCAACGGGCCGCTGACCGCTGTCGTCGCGGCAATCGCGGACGTGGAAAGGAACTGTCGACGTGAGAGATCGGCCATAGAGCACCTCCTAGCCCATTCACGTTCGATCATATAAAAATCGAATCGCATGTCAATATGTGATTATCGGGTCTTAGAACAAGGAACTTGAAAACATTGAAGGAATGCGAAATAGTAGTCCCAGCGGTTCGCGTTCTTCGCGTCGAACGGCAAACGAGGACCATGATTTCGAAATCGTCTCTACACGCGGTTCGCGCTCTCTCGGCTCTGGCGATGCTTCCGCCTGATACCTTCAAGGGTGCGGCGGCGCTCGCCGAGGAGATCGGCGCGCCGAAGAACTATCTGGGCAAGTTGTTACAACAGCTGGCGCAAGCGGACCTCGTGCGCTCGCAGAAGGGGCTCGGCGGCGGGTTCGCCCTCGCACGGGATCCGTCGTCGATCACGCTCTACGACGTCGTCGAGCCGATCGACCGCGTGAGCCGCTGGATGCACTGCTTCTTGGGCGGCAAGGAGTGCAGCGATCAGACCGCCTGTGTGATCCACTTTCACTGGCTGACGGTACGCTCTACCTTCATGCGCTTTCTCAGCTCGGTCCGGATCTCCGATCTGATCGGCAAAGACGTCCGCACGATTTTTCACATCGACACGTGAGCCGACGCCGCGCCGCCTGGCGAAGACGGCTCTGTGCTAACCCGACTCCGAGGTGTGGTCATGTCGCAACTCCCAAAACCCCCGAAGACATTTGACGAGTTCTCCAAGAGGTTTCCGAAGATCGCCCTCGCCTGGGGCGACGTTGCCGCTGCGGGCAAACAGGGGCCTCTCGATGAGCGCACCGCCCGGTTGGTAAAGCTCGGCATCGCGATCGGGGCGATGCGCGAGGGCGCGACTCACTCGTCGGTGCGCAAGGCGCTCGCCGCTGGCGTGACCGAGGACGAGCTCGACCAGGTCGTCGCCCTCAGCGTCGGTACCCTCGGGTTTCCCGCCGCGGTCGCCGCCTTCTCCTGGATTCGAGACGAGCTGATCAAGCGCCGCTGATCCCCGTCGTGCCCGACGAGTCGAACGAGCGCCGTCGGGCGGCCTCTGCGGGGTGAGCAGGGGTGCGCCCGTCGACCGCAGCTCGCGCTCAGACGCGCGCCAGAGCGTCGCGGAGAAGCTCGAAGCGCGTCTCCAGCGTGGCGTCGATCAGCACGTCTGGCGCTTCGAGCCGGCAGCCGCCGCGGCTGATGCGATCGTCGCTCTCGACCGCGACGAGTGGCTCGCGGGTCGCCAGGTACTCTCGGATCAGCGCGAGATCGTCGGGGTGTACCACGACCGTCAAGCCCTGTCGTTGCTGGAGGCTAGCCAGATGCTCGCCGACCAGGTCGCGGACGACGTGCGGGTCGAGCTCGATCTCCCGCTGAACGATTTGGCGCGCGAGGGCGAGGGCGAGCTCGATCACCAGCGCGTCGTCATTCGCCTCTCGCGGCGTCGCACAACACCGCTCGACGATCGCGGCGAGGCCAGCGCTCTGGCCTTCGCGGTAGCCCGCCTCGTAGCCCTCCTCCTGTGCTCGACGCCGCACGTCTTCGGCTTCGACGCGTGCGCGCTCGAGGAGCTGATCGGCGTCGATCGCCGCCTCACCGAGGGCTCGTGAGACGACGGGCGATAGGGTGCGAGTCTTCATCGAGGGCTCCTTTCAGCGCTCAGCGCCTGATCCAGAAGGCCGGAAACGCGCGCCATCACCGCGGGTTCTACGGATTCGCCACGCGCTCGGCCCGCCTCGACGAGCCCATGCAGTCGCAGCCCATAGCCTCGGGCGAGCCGCAAACCGAGGCGGACACAGACGTTGGCCGGCTCGGCGATCAGCAGCAGCGAGAGTGCCGCGACGCCGAGGTGCTGGTAGAGGTCGGGCAGCGGCTCGTCGTGGTCGGTGGCGCTCTCGATCTGGCGCGCCACCCAACGCCGCACCTGCTCGGCCTCTCCTGGGGACGCCTGGCCGCCGACACTCCCGCGCGTCGAGATCAAGGCCATCACGAGCTGCCCCAAGCGCTGCATCGCCTGGCTGCAGCGAGACGGCCCAAGTCGGTCGAGCTCGCGCACCGACGCGGTGCTCGCGCGGGCCAGCGGATCGGGAAGCCAGCTGCCGAAGAGGGTGTGGCGCAGAAACAGTCGCAGCTCGCTGGTCAGGCGCAACGGTGCGGACGCGTCGTCCGCTTGATCGAGGGAGACGGGAAACAACGATCGGACGATGCGGCGCTCCCACGTTTCGAGGGAGCTGAGCTCGTGGGCGATCCAGCTGGCGTCTATCGGCGACTCCTGCAGCTCGTGCTCGCTCGCGAGCGCGGGAATCTGTCGGCGCAGGCTCTCGGCCGAGAACTGCGCGCCGCGTTGCGCGAATTGCGTTTGGAGCTGCTGCCAGACACGCTGACTGCGGGCGTCGTGGAGCGTTGGCGGCGGAGCGTCGCCTGCGGCGGCGTTGGACGAGTGGGCCGCGTGCCAGGCCAGTAGCAGCGCCGTCAGCGCGGTCACATCGCGGCTCATGGGTGTGCACCAAAGCGCGTCGCTCGTTGGCGCCAGAGCAACACGACGAGCAGGGCCGCGAGCACGACCACGGCGAAGAGCAGCGCGCCGAGGAGGGCGACGATCGTTAGCCGCGACTCGGGGGCGACCTTCAGTGGTCCGATCGACGCGAGTCGGGGCGCCCGAGCGACCGAGACGAGAGCGGTTGGCGCCGACTCCAGCACGATCTGGACGACTCGGGCTGGAACGGCGAGGGCGGTCGCCACCGTCTGGCGGATCGTCGCCTCGAGCGTCTCACGTTGCGCTGTCGTTTCGAGCACGGCGACCACTGTCGCGCCGAGCACGTGCGGGCGCGAGCGGAGCGCGGTGAGGGGATTGGGCGCTTCGAGACGCAGGTGCACCGTCGCGCGAGCGACCCCTGCGAGGCCCGCGACGAGGGCGGCGACGCGACGCTCGTCGTGCTCGGCGAGTCGAAGCCCACGGCGGAGGCTGTCGGCGACGAATCCGAAATCACGGGTGAGCCGGAAGGGGCGCTTGCTCGTCGGCTGCAGTCGGTGTGGCCCGGGAGCGGCTCGCGCCGTGCCGATCGCGCCGAGCGCGAGAACCAGGCCGAGGCCGAGGCCGAGGGAACAGAATCGGCACAGCCAGCGGGGCAGAGCCGATCGCGTCGGCGCGGTGCGCGGTGCCTGGAGCGAGGCAGACCGGCGACGGAGAAATCGATGGCGTCTCACGGGCCACCTCCTGCCTCGAGGAGCGCCCTCAGGCGTTTGCGGATCTGCACGAGGGCGCGTCGGTAGAGCCGGCAGATCCAGGCCTTCGACTTCCCCGTCAGCTCTCCGATCTCGCGGTAGTTGAGGTTCTTGAAGTGATGCAGCTCGACGACGTTGCGCAGCTCGGGATCGAGCGTCTCGAGGGCGGCCTGCAGATACTCCCGCATCTCGCTCCGCTCCGATTGCTCTTGGGGGCTCGGGCCGTCATCGGCGATCGTGTTCTGGATCGCCTCGAGCGCGACGAAGTTGATCGTCGTCACCTGGTCCAAGACCGTTTCCATCTCGGCGATCGGGTCGAGGGTCGCCGATTGGGCGTGCTGTTGTAGCCGCTCGGCGCTGTTCTCCAAGTGTTCGTTGACCGCGGCGCCCGCGCGCAGAGCCAGGTTGCAGCGAAACTGCTCGTCGCTGATCGCGCGGATGCCGTTGTAGATCTCTCCCTGAATCCGATACCAGGCGAAGGTCGAAAAGGTTGTCCCGCGCGACGGATCATAGCGGCGCGCGGCCTCGATCAGGCCCTGCATCCCGTACTGGATCAGCTCCTCGTCATCGGCATCGACCCCCGTCGCCAGCTTGACGCGGTTGACGATGTGATAAACGAGTTTCTCGTGCTGCTTGACGACCTGCTCGACTGACACGTGAACGCCCTACCCCCCGCTACCGGGTCCGAGCTTTGGATCGGAGCTATCGTACCACCGGCCTCGCGGCGCCGTCAAAAAGCTTGCTCCCCCCCAAGGGCCGAGACATTTTGTGGCGCAGCACGCCCGTTCTCGGTAGGATGTCGATGAGATGGAACGATTGGAACGCTGGCAGGCCCGGATCGAAACGGCAGCGCGCAGCCGAATCGAGGGGCGGATCACCGAGGCGACGGGCCTGACGGTCAAGGCGAGGCTTCCCGCTGTCGAGCTCGGCGAGCTGGTCGACGTTTACGGCTCTCGCGGCGCGGTGACGCGAGCCGAGGTGGTCGCCTTTCGCGGCGACGAGACGGTCTTGATGCCGCTGGCGGAGATGAGCGGCATCGGCCCGCGCAGCCGCGTCGTCGCCACACGCGAGCATCTGCGGGTGAGATGCGACGAATCCCTCCGCGGCCGCGTGCTCGATGGGCTCGGCGAACCGATCGATGGGCAGGGCCCGCTACGCGGCGAGCTCTATGATGTGGAAGCCGCGCCTCCGACCCCGCTCTCCCGCGTGGCGATCGTACGGCGCTTTCGCACGGGGATCCGTGCGATCGACGGGCTCTGTGCCCTTGGCGAAGGGCAGCGGGTCGGCCTCTTCGCTCCCGCGGGCGTGGGCAAGAGCACGATCATCGCCCAGCTCGCGCGCACGAGCGACGCCGAGACGACGGTGATCTGCCTTCTGGGCGAGCGGGGACGCGAGATTCGGGGCTTCATCGACGAGAACCTCGGGCCCGAGGGGCTCGCGCGTTCGGTGGTCGTCTGCTCGCCATCGAATGCCTCCCCCCTGGTGCGGATCAAGTGCGCCTACGTGGCGACGACGATCGCCGAGTATTTTCGCGACCGCGGCCAACGCGTATTGCTGCTCGTCGATTCGCTGACGCGCTTCGCTCGCGCGCAACGAGAGCTCGGCTTAGCGGTCGGCGAGCCGCCGTCGCGTCAGGGCTTTCCGCCATCGGTCTTTCGCCTGATGCCACAGCTCCTCGAGCGGGCGGGCTCTTGCATGCCGCGCAGGCCAAAATGCTCCCGGTCATACGCCTGTGCCAGGACCAGGTCGGGTTCAAAGCCGCGGCCATTGTCACGGATCACCAGCCGCGCCCGGCCGGTGACCACATCCACGCACACCTTCGC
>JAGQJP010000607.1 GCA_020430585.1 Myxococcales bacterium
CAAGCGCGAGTATTTCAAGCTCGTGCCGCAGACGACGTTGCGGTCCAGCTGGCGCGGCCCGATCAAGGTTCGCCGCTACAAGCGTGTCCCGCTGCGCGAGGGCGCCTCGCTCGATCCGGGCGACCTCGTCGAGGTTCGGCTCACCGTCGACGCCAAGAACGACTACAGCTACCTCGTCTTCGAGGACTACAAGCCCGCAGGCCTCGAGGCGGTCGAGCTCAAGAGCGGCTACCGACTGCAGCACGGACTCTGGTATCAGCTCGAGCTGCGGGACCGCAAGGCGGCGATCTTCGTGCGCCGTCTGGCTCAGGGACGGCAGGTCCTGAGCTATCGGCTGCGCGCGTCGAACCCCGGTCACTTCAACGCGATGCCCCACCAGGCGCACGCGATGTACGCCCCCCGTGTCCGCGCCAACTCGACGAATCTGCGACTCTCGGTGACCACTCGCTAGCGCCTGGGCCTCGACCGCACTCGAGCATGGTCCCGCAGGCTCATTTTTTGGGTGCTTTCAGCATCGCCCGGGCGGCGGCGAGGACGATCGCCGGATCGATCCGCACACGGTAGTTCGGGTTGGCGTAGGCGAAGCGTACGATGCCGCCCACGACCAAGAACACCGCGGGAACGGGCAAGAGGTAGTGCTTGCGACCCGAGGCGTCGACGAGATCGATGCGATACCTCTTGTAGCGCTCGATCGTCGCGTTGTCGACGCGGAAGGCCAGGCCGAGCGCTCGAATCGCTGCGGCTGGGCTGTCCGAGAGGAGCTGGTAGCCGAGCTTGTGCTTGTCGACGGTCGCCTTGAGCTTGGCCGGTCGGTCGGGGCTCAGCGCGATGATGCGTATCCCGAGTGCCTTCAATTCCGCTTCGATTTTGGGCAGTTGACCCAACTGCCTGTTACAGTACGGTCACCAGCCGCCGCGGTAGACGATCAGCAGCGTCGGCTGTTTGCGAACGACCGCGGCGAGATCGCGGCTCTTCCCGTCGATGTCGCGCACCGTCACACTCGGAATCGATTGACCCGGAAGCAGCGGGCAGACCGTCTCGGCGGTGGGGTGGACGCTGCCGCGACAATTCTTCGCGTCGCGCAGCGAGACCACCGTCTCCGCTCTGCGTGGGACGGGCTTCACCTTGTCTGGCGTCGGCGGCGTCTCCCGCGGAGCTTTCGCTTCCTTGCACGACGCCGAGAACGAAAGGGCGGTGGCGGCCACGAGAAGGAGCGCGACGTACGACCGTCGGGAGGCTCTCCTGCGGGCTTCGGTGGGGATTGACGCGCGGTTTTGCGTTCGCTTCGCCTGGTTCATGGGCGCCTCCTGGGGTGCCCCGATCATTGGCGATAGAGCACGGTTTGGCAACGGAAAAAATTTGGTCGACCTCCGCTTCTCGCCTATCCTCTTCCCATGAGTTGTTTCGATGGCCATCGGCCGGGTGAGTAGGGTGAGTAGGATGTCTCTCAACGCTGAACAAACGTCGCCACGCCATGTCGACGCGGAGGGCGTGCTCGCCCCTCGCCGCCGCACGCGTGGCGCGCTTCGAAACGCTGCGGTGGCGCGCCCCTTCATGAAATGGGTCGGGGGCAAGGGTCGCCTCCTCGGGCAGTACGCCGAGCTTTTCCCGCGCCAATTCGCCCGCTA
>JAGQJP010000608.1 GCA_020430585.1 Myxococcales bacterium
CAATCCTGCAGATGCCCTGGATTCGCTTCCGCGAGCCCCAAGGGCTCGAGGCCGAGAATGGACGGCTCTCGGCGCTCTTCGTCAGCTCGCCGCTGCGCATTGGCGAAGCGAAGGCGATCTGGGGCGAGGCGATGTTGCGTTTCGTCCTGGCCGACGTGACGAACCAGGCGGCGACGATTCGCGATCGGGGACAGGCTGAGCTCGAGCGGGGACTGCTCGTGCGACTGCCCGTCGAGCAGTTCAATCGAACCCACGTCCACCCGCCGATCGGCCGCTCGCCGGGAAGCGTGACGTCGATGAAGACGAACTATCTCCTCGGGATCACCTCGGCTCACAACGCCACCGTCGGCTATCCCGTGCATCCCCAGATCACCGAGCCGGGCCAGTGGGCGCACTTTTTCTCCTATGGCTCGCAGCTCTGGCCCGACCTTCCCGAGAACGCCTGGACGCTGCCCGACCACAAGAACCCCTTCGAATACGCGCCCGCGGCGAACCTCGGCAGCCCGATCACCGCCGAGCTCCTCGAGTTCTACCGCACGGGGGACCCCAAGTGGGTCTGGGACGTCGCGCTGCCCCTCGCACGGCTGATGATCTTCACCGCGGCGTACAACAAAGGGCCGACGCCGTCGGCGCTGAACGGGCTCGTCCCCTCGGACTCGGGCAGCGGCGAAGGGGACTGGCACCGCCTCGCCGAGCAGTTCGGCTGGGAGCGTGCGGTGACCTCGAACGACGCGCTGCGCGACGCCTACCTGGTGCGGCCCGACCCGCTCTTCATCGACCGTTTCGGCGTGGCGGCCTACACCTCGATCGACTTCTACCCCGTGTTGGAAGCGGCGCGCGCCTGGTTTCAAGCGGTCGAGCTCTTCGAAGCGGGATCGGACGATCCGGCGTCGGCGCTGCAGCTCTTCGAGGTCCTCGAGAGCCTCGAGAACTGCGCTGAATTCGTGCCAGGCCCGCGCAGCGGAGCGTGCCTCGACGAGCTCGAGCGACTCTTCGGCGAGCTCGAGGCGGACAACCTGACGACGGGAATGCCGTGCAACGGCGAAAAGAAGCCGCCCGACGACGGAACCTGCGGTGTGACGCTCTTGGGCCCGATCCTCTGGAATGCCTGGCCGACGCTGCATCGCTACGTCACGACGCTGGCGAAGAACCCGACGCCCTGGCGCACGATGCTCGTCAACTTCAGCAAAGAGGTCGTGAAGAATCTGGTCCAGACCTCGGGAACGAATCTCGTCGTCGGTGGATATTGGCCCTACTCGCTCGATTGCACGATCGTCGGCGGCAAGGCGAGCGATTGCGTCGCCAACCCGACGGGTGATTTTCAGATCCCCTCACCCTACTACCCGAACATCCTCGGTTTCGTCGGCGCGATGCGCGCCTGGGACCCGACGATCGTCGACTGCCCGACATACGTGGGCTGGCTGGCGACGCCGAAGCTCTACGACGGGTTCGTCAACGAGACGAAGGACAAGTACGGCTACGACGGCTTCTCGGGTCTCGCCCTGCACCAGGTGATCTTTGCCGTCGGGGCCCTCGACGAGTGTCTCGCCCAGTAGGCGTCGCCTCGATTCGGATCGACCTGCGCGATCGCCGCGCTCGTGTCGGGGCAAAAAAGAGCTCGACCTCGCCGCAGACCCGCTCGGCTCTCAGAAGAGCTCGAGACGCTTTGCCGCCTCGGCGGACTCGCCAGGCCTGCGCAAGAGCAGCGCCTTGAAGTCGCTCGGCACGAGCCCCATCGTCCGCGTCGCCAGCGGTCGGAAGTCGACGACGTGGATCCGCCGCATGTCGAGCTTGTCACCGAGGAGCTCGACGAAGCTCTCCAAGGTGTAGGCGATCTTGCGCAACTCGATGCCGCGCAGGGCCAAGGCGTGGGTCAACGTCTTGAAATAGGTGCGGGTCGTCGCCAGCGCCATCAGATCGGTTTGGCTGAAGAGCCACTGCAGGATCGGACGAAAGGCGGTACGAAACCCCACGTTCTGCGCCACACTCGAGAGCAGGCCGAAATGGATCGAGAGCTCGGGGTGGTCGAGCTGGGTCGAGACGATCGGGTACTGGTCGATCTCTCCGAACTCGGTGATCACCGCGCTACCGCCCGGTCGCAATAACGAATAGATGCGCGCGACCAAACGATAGGCCCCCAGATTGAGCCAGAAGTGCGGCGGGGCATCGTGCAGGTCGAGGTCGAGATCGTGCAGCTCCTGGAGCTCGGGCGGCGCCGGACCGAGGTCGACGACCTCTTCGTCGCTCGCCTCGGGCGCCGAGTCGGAGGAGCCGTTCCCACCGTTGGCTCCACTACCTGCACCGTCGTCGTCGGGCAATTCGTCGGCTGGGGGCTCGAACTCTTCGTTCCGCACCGCGAAGATCCCCATCTCGCCGCGCGTCACGTGCACCCCCGTCAGATCGCCGATCATCTCGTTCGAGATCACCAGATCGGCGTCCTTGGCGGGAAAGTCGAAGCTCTCGGCGTGGCCGCTCACGAGCCGCACCCGATCGGCGAACTCGGCGGTGAGCTCGCGTTGTGAGCGCTGAAGCTCGGGCGAGAGCTCGAGGATCGTGTAGCTCAGGCCGGCGAAAATCTGCGGATAATCATCGCGGATGGCGCGCAGCATGCCGAGGGCGAAGGCGCCGGTGCCGCCGCCGATCTCCCAGATCGAGCGCGTCCGATCGTTGAGATGGCCCTCGGCGAAGAGCCGCTCGGCGAGTCGCGCAGCGTAGGTCTTTCCGCCGAGCGCGGGATGGGGCTCGCGAAAGAGGTGGCTCAGCGTCGTCTCTTCGATGTCGAACTGCCGCCAGGCATCGCTCACCGAGTCGACGTGATACTGCTCCATCAGCTCGGTCGTCGTCCGCGGAAGGCGCGGATCGACATCGCTCGCCAGCGCCTTTGCCGGATCGATCCGGGCGTAGGGCATCGTGCTCGCCAGGTACGGCGGCCGCGCATCCGGCGCCTCGGCGAAATACGAGAGCGGCTGCGAACTGAACTTCAGGAGCTGCCGCTCCGAGTGGGCCCAGCGATCGCACCACCCGAGAACCTCGCGATCGTCGGGAAAGGACGCGTCCGTGGCGCGCAGTCCGTCGACGATCTCGCGCAGCGTCTGGTCGCCGTCCATCGCGCGCCAAAACGCGCACTGGGCGGGACTCAAGCGCTCGTCGTGGGTCGTACCCTCGTCATCGGTAAAGTAGTGCGTGCGCCCACCATCCTCCTCGTCGATCGAGACGATCCACGCCGCCTGCGTTGGGCGCATGCGCCACCGCTCGTCGGGAGCGTCGGCGACGTCTTCTTGCAGAATCTGGTGCGCCTTGAGCACACCGACGAACTGCTTGACCGTGTCGTGGCCGAAGATCTCGTCGTAGGCGCCGTGAACGCTCACGCTCTGGCGCGGCGAATTGAAGAACTCGATGAAGCCGATCAGGTCGCGGCTCATCTTGAGGATGTAGCCGATCCGGTCGTGGAACAGGTAGTACTCGTCGTAGCGACGGAAGTAGCTCAGATGCGGTGTCCGCTTGAGGGCCGCTTCCACCGTTTTTGGTTGTTCGTCCATCGAAACCCTCGATCGAGATGCCGACCGACCGCGCCGACGTCCGGCAAAACGCTTGACAACATTTTTTTACAGCGTAAACAATGGGAAGCACGCGGCGTATTCGATAATCGCAGGTGGTCGACACGAGGTCAAGCCTCAAAGCTTCACCAGCGGCCGCGATGGATAGGCATGGGACGAAAACCGCTGACGACCGAACAACGTGACGCGATGCGCGCCCGAATTCTCGATGCGGCGCGTAAGCAGTTTCTCAAGGGGGGGCTCAACGACCTCTCGATGCGGGATATCGCCTCGAACGTCGGGATCTCGGCGATGACGATCTACCTCTACTTCCGCAACCGCCAGGCGATCGTCTTCGCCCTGATCCGCGAGGGGCTGGACAAGCTGCGCGACGAGATGTACCGCTTCACCGAGATCGAGGACCCGATGGAGCGGCTGATCCGGATGGGCGAGGCGTACGTTGGCTTCGCCTTCGAAAACCCACAATACTATCGAGCCCTTACCGAGACAATTCCCCACAACGGCCGTGACCGCGATCGCCGCGCCGAGCATGCCAAGCTCCTCGACGACGTCTCGGCGATGGTCAAGCCGATCCTTCAGACCGTCGGCGAGCTCACGGGCTCGCGAAAGAGCCGCGAGGCGACGAACGAGACCCTCGTCCTCTGGTGTGTGCTCCACGGCTTCGTCTCGTTGGCGCTCAATGATCGCTTGCGTTTTCTGCGCGCTTCGGATGATGATCTGCGCCAACAGCTGCGACGGATGGTGCCGCGAATGCTCACCGTGCGGCGCGACTGAGAGGCGAACAAGACGGGATGGACGAATTTCGCGACGTCGAACACGTATCCTACGGCAGCTCGATCATGGAGTCGATCAAGGGCGTCGTCGCGGGACTCTTGCTTTTTCTCGCCGCGTTCGTCGTGCTCTGGAAGACCGAGGGCTGCGAGGATCTCTCGAAGCTCGCCCGCCGAGCGAAGGTGCTCCGCGCCGACAAGAGCGACAGCCCGGTCGACAAGAGCGCTGACGGGCAGCTCGTCAGCCTCTCGGGCCGTCTCGAGACGAGCGAGCACGTCACCGACCCGCGCTTCCTGCGAGAGGGGCGTTACATCCGTCTCGACCGCGTGGTCGAGATGTACGCCTGGCGCGAGTCGAAACAGACCGAGACCAAGACCGAGCTCGGTGGCGGCAAGAAGCGCGTCACGACCTACCGCTACGAGATGGTCTGGACGGCGAGCCCAACCGACTCGAGCGGTTTCAAGCACACCCTCGGCCACTTCAACCCGCCCAAGCGCGTACGCGATCGCAGCTTCTACGCCGAGGTTGGGATGATCGGCCCCTACCGCCTCACCCCGAAGACGATCGCGCTGCCGCCGAGCACGCCGATCAAGCTCGATGCCGCGAAGGTGCACCTCTCGGGTGGCGCCCGACTCGTCGAGCAGCGCTACATCTTCCTCGGCGAGGGGACGCCGAAGGCCCCGCAGGTCGGCGACGTCCGGATTCAGCTCCGCGGCGTGCCGCGCGGGCTAGAGGTGACCGCCTTCGCCAAGCTCGAGGGCAACCGCCTGGCGCCCTACCGCTTCAAAGAGCAGACGCTCTACCGCGTCTTTCTCGGCGACCGAGAGACGGCGCTCGGCACGATGAAGACCGAGCACAACCGGATGATCTGGTTCGGTCGCATCGCCGGGTTCCTGATGATGTGGATCGGCCTCTCCCTCTTCTTCGGGCCGATCAACGCGGTCCTCGACGTGATCCCCTTCCTCGGCGAGGCGGGGCGCTTCATCGTCGCTGTGGCGATGTTCGTCGTCGCCTTCCTGCTCTCGGTGGTCACCTCGCTGGTGGCGATCATCGCCCACAACATCTGGATCTTGATCGGCGTCCTCGTCCTCGGATTGATCGGCCTGTTCGCCCTTCGCCTCGCCCGAAAGCGCAACGCTAGAGCTTGACCTTGCGCAGGTGGCTGATGCTCTCTTCGAGCCCTTTGATCGTCAGGGGAAACATCTTGAATACCTGTTGGATCAACAGGTTCGACGGCAACGTCCAGTAGCGAGCCGGCTCGGGGTTGAGCCAAGCCGAGCGCGGGAGGCGCTCGTTGACCCGTTGCAGCCACGTGATGCCGGGATCCTTGTTCATCTGAAAGTAGTCGATCGCGCCACCCGGCGAGGAGAGCTCGGCGGGGTGCATCGCCGCATCGCCGACGATGATCACGAACCAGGTCGGGTCGAGATCCTGCAACACCTTCTGGGTCGGCTTGCCCTTGTACTGCGCCATGTCGGTGTAGAGCGTGTCGTAGATGCAGTTGTGGAAATAGAAGTGCTTGAATTGCTTGAAATGCGTCGCCTTGTGCGCCGCCGAGAAGAGCTTCTCGCAAAGCGGGGCGTAGGGCGTCATCGAGCCGCCGACATCCATCAAGAGCAGCAGCTTGACGCTGTTCTTTCGCTCGGGCCGAAAGACCATCTCGATGTCGCCCGCGTTGCGCGCCGTGGCGTCGACGGTCTCGTCGAGGTCGAGCTCGTCGGGTCGTCCATCGCGGGCGAGGCGGCGCAGCTGCCGCAGGGCGACGCCGATCTGGCGAATGTCGAGGGTCAGGTCGCTTCGCAGATTCTGGAAACGGCGTAGCGAGGCGATCTGCATCGCGCTGCGGCCGCCGCCCGAGCCGCCTACGCGCACCCCGGCGGGGTTGGTGCCCGAGTTACCGAAGGGGCTCGTGCCGCGCGTGCCGATCCAGCGATTGCCGCCGTCGTGACGCTCGGTCTGCTCGGCGAGGCGCTCCTCGAAGAGCTTGCGCAGCTCGTCGAGGCTCAGCTCTCGCAACTTTGCCAGCTCTTCGGGCGAGATGTCCCGGGGAAACGCCGGGTTCTCGAGCCACTCGAGGAGCTCCTCCTTGAGCGATGCGGGCGCAGCAGCACCCTCGAAGTAGGCGGCGAAGCACTGATCGTAGAGGTCGAACTGGGTCTCGCTCTTGACGCAGAGCGCCCGGCAGAGGTGGTAGAAACGGGTCAGCGACGAGTCCGAGAGGTCGAGGCTCAGAGCGCGCATCAGGGTCATCCACTCGGTCAGCGAGACCTTGAGGCCCTTTTCGCGCATGAAATAGAAGTAGCCGCTGAACATCGTCCCCTCGCCCGCTCAGAAGATGCGGAAGCCACCACGCCCGGCGACGCTCTTCTGCACCGCGGCGTAGTCCGTCTCTTTCTTGAGCAGCACGCCGAGGAAGGGGAATGTCTTGCGCACCTGCTCTTCCGAGATGCCCGCGCGCATCAGCGCGGCGATCCAGTCGATCAGCTCGCTCGTCGAGGGGCGCTTGCGGATCTCGGGTTGGTCGCGCAACCAGTAGAACTTGTCGAGGCAGAGCTTGAGCAAGTCGTCGCTCAGACTCGGGTGGTGCACCTTGACGATCCGCGAGAGCAGCTCGGCCTCGGGAAAGGCGATGTAGTGGAAGACACAGCGGCGCAGGAACGCGTCGGGCAACTCCTTTTCGGCGTTCGAGGTGATGATCACCACGGGTCGAATCGTCGCGCTGATCGTCTCGTCGGTCTCGTAGATGTGGAAGCTCATCCGATCGAGCTCGTGGAGCAGGTCGTTCGGGAACTCCATGTCCGCCTTGTCGATCTCGTCGATCAGGAGGACCACCTGCTCGCTCGCGGCAAACGCCCGGCCGAGCGGTCCGAGCTTGATGTAGCGCTTGATGTCCGAGACATCGCCGTCACCGAAGCGGCTGTCGTTCAGGCGCTGCACGGTGTCGTAGGTGTAGAGTCCCTCTTGGGCTTTCGAGGTCGACTTGACGTGCCAAGAAAACATCTCCATCGCCAGCCCTTCGGCGATCGCGTTGGCCAGCAGCGTCTTTCCCGTGCCCGGCTCACCCTTGACCAGCAGCGGGCGCCCGAGGACGGCGGCGACGTTGACGGCGTCTTTCAACTCGTCGGAGACGATGTAGCTCTGGGTCCCGCTGAATCGATCGAAAGTCATTCTCGCTCCCTACGCTCGGGGTTCGGTCCAACAACCGCGGGAAACATGGCCCGCACTATCATTTACGCAGTAAACCAAATTTGCCGATTCCGCGCAAGCGGATCATTTCGGGCACGACGAGGGCTCGACGGTTTTGAGGACGGGCGAGCCCGTCGAGGTGTCGACATCGACGATGAAGACCGACATCACGATCGCCGGCGGGCGGCTGCCGGCCCACTGCTCGCAGCTCACGCGCGTACCCGCTGGGCCCGAGATGAAGTACCCGCGCCCGAAGAGGTTCTGCGCGATCTTCAGGTCCACGGGACCGGGGCCGAGATCGTAGGTCTTCTGGATCGAGGGCAAGACGAAGATCCCCGTTGGGGAGGGGGTGTTCTTCTCTCCCAGCTCGAGGCTGTCGGCGTTCAGCACGGGGTACGCCGCCAGCTCGCTGTCCGGGAGCGTGGACTGAACGCTGAGGTTCAAATTGCTCGCGAGCTCCAACCCACCGCTCGTCGGGGACCGCGTATAGATCCAGATCATGCTCAGGCCGATCTGGCTCAGGGTATCGTCGACGGCGCCCGCGACGACCGTCCCCGGGAGGCTATCGACGAGATCCCTCCGCGGCTTCGACTCGATCGGCGCTTCGAACAGCGACTTCTTCAACACATATGCGTAGATGCCCGAGATCGTCCCGCAGTCATCGGGGCGGAGCTCAAAGTCGCCGACGAGGGTGAAGATCGGCGCATGCAGGCTCGTCGAGACGTCGCCGTCAAAGACGAGGAGCGCCAGCGTCTCGTCGATTCCCGCGGGCTCGACGCCTTCGAAATCGAAACGACGCCCTTCGGGCAAGACACGTTTGGCGAAACAGACCTTGTCGAACTGCTCGGGCTGCACGGTCGGCAACGTCGTGTTGTCGTACCAACCGCCCGAATAGAGCAAGCTGAGACAGGGCGCGCTCAAGAGATTCTTCGTGTCACCGAGGGCGACCTGGGTCGACAGGGTCAACGTCTCCTGCGTGGGTTGCAGCGTGCCCGTCACGGTCATCGTCGTACAGCTCGCCAGATCACCGCTCCCATCGAGCGACGCGTCATCCGAGCTGCTCATGTCGGAAGCGCCCGCGTCAGAGCGGACCGATTTCGGCGCGGGGAGGCAGCCACCGCTCAACAGGAGCAGCATCGAGAGCAACAGGATCGCCGCACG
This sequence comes from Myxococcales bacterium, assembly GCA_020430585.1. Lineage (GTDB taxonomy): Bacteria > Myxococcota_A > UBA9042 > JAGQJP01 > JAGQJP01 > JAGQJP01. Next base: position 8,676 of record JAGQJP010000608.1, read on the forward strand.
CACATCTCACCTCGCAGTCGCCGCCCACGCACATCGTAACGCGTGGGACCACACGAGCTCATCGTAGCACAACCAAAACCACGGTGACAAAGCGCAAGCGCGATCCCCGAGTCTCCCCGTCGCTCGCCGCGGGCCGCCGTCCGAGCGAGACAAACCATTGACAAACAAAGGCTTTGTTGATAGCTTCCCGATGGTTTGAGCGAGGAACACAATCCATGAAGAAGTTGCGAATCTTGATCGGGAAACCGGGTCTGGACGGGCATGACCGCGGCGCCAAAGTGGTCGCGCGGATTCTGCGGGACGCGGGTCACGAGGTGATCTACACGGGGCTGCACCAGACGCCCGAAATGATCGCCCGCGCGGCGGTGCAGGAAGACGTCGACTGTATCGGGTTGAGCATCATGAGCGGGGCCCACAACCACCTGGTTCCGGCGATCGTCGACGAGTTGCGCAAGGACCAGGCCGACGACATCCCGATTTTCCTCGGCGGGATCATCCCGGAAGACGACGAGCTCTACCTGCGACAGCACGGCGTGCAGGCGATCTTCCGCCCCGGAACGAGCTCGACGGAGATTCTCGATTTCATCGCCGGCTTGCAAGACGATGGCGAGTGACGGCGCTTCCCGCGTCGCGTTCCCGCTGGGCGGCCTCTCGCTGCTCCTCGTTCTGGCGAGCTGCGCCACCTCGCATCTCGCGCAGGACTCGCGGCAGCTGCTTCCGATCCGCACGCCTGGCCAGGCCCCGACCTTCGAAGCGCCGAGACGGCTCGGGAGCGTGCAGATTCTGCTCGATCGCCGTTTTACGGGCTTCCGCGACGCTTCGATGCAGCTCTTGCGGGCCGAGCCCGGAATGAAGCTCCCGCGCCACAGACACGCGCGCTCCCACGAGTTGCTCTATATCCTCAGCGGTCGCGGGACGATGTTCGTGATCGATCCGACGACGGGGGCCCGCAAGACCTACCTCGTGCGCAAGGGGATGGCGATCTGGATCCCCCGCGGGGTCGAGCACGGGATGAGCATGCTCGGACAACGCGAGCCACTGCGAGCGCTTCAGCTCTATACGCCGGCGGGGCCCGAGCAGCGCTTCCGCCGTTGGAAGAAGGTGCCCTGAGGTGCAGGCGACGAGACAGCCGCGCCCTGGCGCGATGAGCCGAGACG
>JAGQJP010000609.1 GCA_020430585.1 Myxococcales bacterium
AGACACGAGCCCCGCCACACTTGGTCATCGGCAGCCCGCGCGGTTGGCGGCTCAAACCGCCACGCCGGGCCCGAGCCATCGCAATCGCCATCTTGTTGCTAGAGAGATCGGCGGCGTGCCGCCAGGGGGGTGGGTCAGCTCTTGTTGACGCGCTCTTTGAGGTCCTTGCCAACCTTGAAGAACGGCATGCGTTTCGCTGGCACGTGGACCTTTTCGCCCGTCTTTGGATTACGCCCTTCGTAGGCCCCGTAGTTCTTCATCGTGAAGTTCCCGAACCCGCGAATTTCGATGCGCTCGTTCTTGCGCATCGCCTCGACCATCCCTTCGAAGATCGTATTGACGACCAATTCAGCGTTTTTCTTTGTGATATTAGCGCGTGTCATCACCGCTTCAATCAACTCGGACTTCGTCATGGGGGCGTGCTCCTTCTCTCATTCGTTCTTCGGGGAGGACCCTAGAATGGTTTCATTATAAAAATTCCATCTTGAAAATCAAGAGGTTTTTGATCGCGTTCGGGCGCGATCGGGCGATTGCGATCACCCGCAAAGAATGTATACTGAGCGACGATGAGTCAAGAGCACGAGCTGAAATTCGCCCTCGAAGACGAGACCGACTACGAGCGGCTCTCTGCGTCCTTGGGCGCGCCGCACGAACGACTCGAACAGCGCAATTTTTATCTCGATTCCCCCGGCGGAAGGCTGAGAGGCGCGCGGGTGATGCTGCGCGTGCGTGTAACGCAGACGTCCTCCGTCTTGGCCTTGAAGAGGCAGCTCGCGCGGCCGGAAGATGGCTATTTCCGTATGTACGAAGAGGAGGTCGAGCTGCATCATCCCTGGCGCGGCGACCTCGAGGTGCTAGCTCAGATTCCGCTCGTGACCCAGCTGGCCCACGACCTCGGGATCGAGTGTCTCGTCGTGGTCGGCGAGATGCAGAACCTGCGCCTCTGTTATCCGCGCGAGTCGTTTCTCCTCGAGCTCGACCGCACGCTCTTTCCCGACGGCAGCGTCGACTTCGAGATCGAAGCGGAGACGGACGAGCCCGCGGTCGTCGCCGACGAGATTGCGATGCTCTGCGCCAGCGCGGGGGCCCGATTCCGTCCGCAGACGCTCTCCAAGTTCCAACGCTTCCTTCAGCGATTGAAGGGATGAGCGGCGGCGCGCTCGACGCGCGCGGCGATCGCTTCGCGCGGCTCGGCAACCCAGCCGTGAAGATGGGGCTCGACGACCTGACAGAGGGCCGCGACGTGGTCCTCTCGCTGGTTCAGCGCGGGGATGTAGTGATAGTCGCCGCCGCCCGCCTGCTGGAAGGTGTCGCGATTCTCCATCGCGATCTCCTCGAGGGTCTCGAGGCAATCGGACGAAAACCCGGGACAGACCACGTCGACGCGTCCGACCTTCTGCGCCCCCCATTCGGCGAGGGTCTTGTCGGTGTAGGGGTGCATCCACTCCTCCCGGCCGAAGCGGGATTGGAACGTGAGGAACCAGCGATCGCGGTCGAGACCGAGCTCGGCGGCGAGCAGACGCCCCGTCGCGAGGCACTGACAGTGATAGGGGTCACCGCCCCGAAAGTAGCGCAGCGGAAGGCCGTGAAACGACATCAACAATCGCTCGGGCTCGCCGTTGGCGGCCCAGTGTTCGCGGATGCTGGCGGCCAGCGCCGCGATATAGGCTGGATGCGCGTGGTAGTCACCGATCATCCGCAGCTCGGGAACCCAACGCGCGCGATTGAAGATGCCCGTGACCGCATCGAAGACCGAGGCGGTCGTCGTCGCGGAGTACTGCGGAAACAACGGAAAGACGAGGACCCGACGACAATTCGCCCGCCGCAGCCGCTCGAGGGCCGAGGCGATGAAGGGCTCACCGTAGGCCATTCCGAGCTCGACGTGCAGATCGCCGCCAAACGTCGCGCGCAGTCGCTCGCCCATCGCCTTCGCCTGGGCCTGGGCGTGGACCAACAGCGGCGACCCCTCGTCGAGCCAGATCTTGCGATAGAGCTCGGCCGACCGTTTCGGCCGCGTATTGAGGATCACCAGGTTGAGGACGCACCACCAGAGCACGCCCTGATCCTCGATCACCCGCGGATCCGAGAGGAAGCGCTTGAGATAGGGACGCAGCGCCCGCCGGGTCGGCGCCGAGGGCGACCCGACGTTGGCCAACAGGATTCCTGTCGCCAGCGGCCGCTGATGGTCGAAATCGGTCTCGTCACGGTATCGCACGGCGCCTCTCCTATCGCTTGCGAGCCACGAGCATCAAGAAGCCACCGAAGCGGCGAAACGGCGAGTGCATCGACCAACGCTCGAGCTGCTCCCACGCCCGCCCGAGTAGCGGCACCTTGAAGGTCTGCGGAACCACGGTGAATACGCGTATCCCGACGAGCTCGACGGGTTCGGCCTCGCGGGGAAGGTAATCCAACATCTGGCGCGGCGTGTCGTAGCGCGTATAGACCTCGTGGTCCGTCGTCGACTCGGAGATCTTCAGCCCGGGCCGCAGTCGCTTGATCCAATAGCGCACGCTGTGCCGATTGTAGAACTCGGCGATGATGTGGCCCCCCGGGCGCGTCACACGCGCCATCTCGGCGAGAGCGAGGCGAATATCGGGGACGTGAGCCAGCACCTTCACCGAGTAGGAGAGGTCGAAGCTCTGGTCTTCGAACGGCAGAGCGGTCGCGCTCCCCTGGACGACATCGAGACCCTTGCTGCGCGCCTTCTCCAGCATCCCTTCCGAAAGATCCATCCCCACCGCGCGTCGGGCGCGGGGGGCAAGGCGCTCGAGGATCAGCCCAGTCCCGCATCCGACCTCGAGGAGGTCGCGACCGTCGGCGTAGGGCCGCAGCACGCTGGTCTCCGCCTGATCGAGGAAGGCGTGGTAGCCGACGGAGCGTGCGCGCTCGTACCAACCGCTGAACTCGTCGTAATAGCTCTGGGTCTCCTTCACGGTCACTCTCCTGCGTCAGCTAGAAGCTCGGTGTAGATCGCCTCATAGCGCCGCGCCATCACTCGGGCATCGTAGTGTTCGCAAACCACGGCGCGCGCGCGCGCGCCCGCCTCGCGGGACTTCGCCTCATCGATGAGAAAGGCCACGACCGCGTTGGCGTAGCCCTCGAGATCGTCGACGGGCAGGCGCGCGCCGAGCCCGGGATCGTGCATCAGCTCGTTGAGCGGAGCGACATCGGCGATCACCAGCGGCGTCTCCTGCACCATCGCCTCGAGGAGAACCAGCGGCACGTCCATCTTGGCGTAGAGCGTCTCGGCGGGCATCAGGACACAGCGCGAGGCCGCCAAGAGGGCGCGAATGTCGGAGACCTGGCCGACGAAGCGCACCGATTCGGCGATTCCCCACGCTTCGGTTCGCCGTCGCAGCTCGGCCTCGATCGCCGGGCTCTCGGCGGTCTTGTGGCGACACGCCAAGACTAACTGCGCGTTGCAGCTCTGTCGCACGAGGCGAGCGATCTCGAGGGTCCGCTCCGCCGCGCGGGAGAACTCGTAGTCGCCAGCGAAGAGCACGATCGGCCGGTCGTCGAGCCCCAGCTCGCGGCGCACTGCGAGGCGGCGGCCTTCGTCGACCAGCGCTTCGATCGGGATCCCTGGCGGCACGACGTCGACATCGTGGACGCCGACCTCGGCGAAGCGGCGGCGCGTCTCGTTCGAGAGCACGACCATCCGCTGAGCGAAGAGGATCGACTCGATCCCCTCGTAACTCTTCGGCGCGCTGCAGATCGTGTGCAGCGTACGGCGACGTTTCAGGCGAAAGATCGTTCGGGCTACGCTCGACGTGCGCCGATTGGGCGCGAAGAAGAAATGGTAGAGCGGGATCGCGTCGGGGCGCAGCAATCGCGCGAGGACACGTGCATTCTGCGCCAACGACGGCGCGAAGTTTCCGCCGCCGGGATAGATCCGCTCGTTGACGGCACCTGGCGCGATCTCACCCGCGTCGCGCGGCGTCATCAGATGATAGCGAAACGCGTCGCCGTAGGTCGCGACGTCGCGCACCAGATTTTTCGCGCTGTCGTTCCATGGCGGAGCGATGGGCTTGGAGACGAGGAGGACCGATCTCATGGCGACTGTTCTACGAACCCGCCGCGATCTTGTCAAGCGGAGGCGAAGCGGCGTGGGTCTCAGAGAGATGCGGCGCGGCGGAAGGCGATCTCGCGAGTCTCGATCTCGGCGACGATCTCTCGGGCGTAGCCCTCGCTGACGCGGTTGTCGCGGCGCATCCGCTCGGCGACCTCGTCGACGTGGGCGGTCGAAGCGCCTGCTTGGATCGCGATGTTTCGGGCGTGGAGCGACATGTGGCCGCGCTGGATTCCCTCGGTGGAGAGGGCGAGGATCGCCGCCAGATTCTGCGCGAGGCCGACGGCGGCGGTCATCTCAGCCAGCTCAGCGGCCTCGCGAATGCCCATCCACTCCATCAGGCGCTGTACGATCGGGTGAACGCGGGTGATTCCACCGACGATCCCGACGGCGAGCGGCAACTCCATCTCACCGTGCAACGCCCCGTCGCGATAGCGCCAGCGCGAGAGCGAGCTGTACTGGCCACTCCGCGCGGCGTAGGCGTGGGCCCCAGCTTCGACGGCGCGGAAATCTTGCCCTGTCGCGAGCAACACCGCGTCGATGCCATTCATGATCCCTTTGTTGTGGGTCGCCGCCCGATAGGGATCGACCTCGGCGAAGACGCTGGCGCGCTCGATCCGTTGTGCCACCTCGACGCCATCCATTTCGGGGCGTGAGAGGCGGGCGACGGGGACCGCTCCACGGACACGAACGGTTCGCAAATCCGTAAGATTGCTCAAGATTTTCAAATAGACGCGGCCGGACGAGAGCTCTTCGACCTCGGGGGCCAGCGCCTCCATCATCGTGTTGATGATGTTGGCTCCCATCGCGTCGCAGACATCGACGTGCAGGTGCACGACGATCATCGAGCCATGGTCCTTCGAATGCAAGACCCGCACGACCAGATCCCGGGCACCGCCGCCGCGAGCCAACAGCGTCGGCCGAGTTCGATTGGCGAGCTCGATCAAACGCTCTTTGTCCGCGAGAATGCGTTGACTGCCGCGCTCGATATCGGGAATGTCCATCACCTGGAGCTGCCCGATCATCACGGGGGCGCTCGCCTCGGCAACGATCCCCTGCTCTTCGTTGCGCAACAGACGCGCCGCGTTGCTCGCCGCGGCGATCACCGACGACTCTTCGATCACCATCGGCACCAGCCGGTCGCGCCCGTTGACCCGGAAATTACACGCGATGCCGAGGGGCAACCCGAACACGCCGACGGCATTTTCGACCAACACGTCGGCGATCTCGATACCGAACCCCGCTCCGTCGCCGAGCTGTCGGACGTTGTCGATCGATTGGCCCAAAAACTGGGCCAGAGACGCTTGTCGTTCGGCGACCGTCTGCTTGTAGAAACCGCTGATTCGCGACGAATGCATCGGTTTGAGACTGTTTGCCATCGTCAACCTCCAACTTGTCGGACCAGATCGACCCGCCAAAGGAACCGGGCGGCCAGTCGGATGGAACTGGTCGCCCCTATCTACCATCTTCTCCAGACCACTCGGCGAATGCGCCAGTGGTCGGACCAAATTGTAGTGCATCCGATCGGTGGGTCAAGCAAAATCTTTCACCGAGCTAATCTCTTTACTTGCTCTGAAGTTGCGCACGCAGACGGGTCGTCTCGCGAAACCGACCGGCGGGTCTGCCCGCAGCGCGATCCCAATATGGCGGGATTGCTCTCGGTCATTCCGGGTCTGGGGCAGCTCTATAACGGCGAGAATCGCAAAGGACTGCTTTTCCTCTGCGTGGGCGGCATCAACTTCGTCGTCTTTCTCTCCTTCATGTTCAACCAGGCGATTCTCACGGGTCTAGAGAGTTTCGGCCAGGCTCACGATATCCAGCCCAATGTCCAGCTCATGAGCGCCATGAGCAACCTGCACCTGGGTAGTCCTGCTTCCATGGTTCTCATGGGTCTTTTCTTCGCCTTCGTCGCTTACAGTATGCGGGATGCCTATGATCATGCCGCCCGCCTGCACCGCAAGCAGATATATGCCGATGCCATCATGGAGATGCCCGAGGCTACCAGTGGATCGTATCTTTTCCATGTGGCCTGCATGCTCACTTTCCTTATTCTGGCTTTCTTCTTCCTGATTCCCCCACCTCCCAAGGTGCAGATAACCGACATCGAATTCATCCAGAATCAGCAAGAAACCAAGCGCAAGATCAAGTCTCAGCGCAAGGCTGAGAAGAATTCGGAGAACCGCGGCAAGCACAATCCCAACAAGCCTGTGCGGGCACCATCACCGGCCCCCAAGAAACAGAGCAACCCCAGCCCGGTTTCCAAGCCGACTCCCAAGCCGACTCCGCAGCCTCAGAAGCAGGCTCCGTCGCCCAAGCCGTCCCCGGCTCCGCGTCCGACACCGCGCCCGACACCGACACCTAACCGGGCTCCCTCGCCTACACCGAGACCGACTCCCAGTCCGACCCCGACTCCGTCGCCTTCACCGACACCGACTCCCACGGCCATGCCGAAGATGCCCTTCGCCATGCCCAATCCATTCGCCAAAGCACCGGCCTCGCCCAAGGCTGCTCCGACTCCGGTGCCTGCTCCCATGGCGGTCGGCAACGTCGGCACCCCGGCTCCGGCTCCGAAAGTCTCCTCGGCGATCAGCTCGGGCAACCCCGGACCGGCTCCGGCCCCAATCGCTTCCATCAGCACCAGAGGAACTTCCGGTGGCGGTGGCTCACATTCACCTGTTCCGGTAGTTGCCGGCGGTGGCTCCAGCAAGGGCGGCGGCTCGGGTTCACCCGGACCGGCTCCGGCCCCT
>JAGQJP010000610.1 GCA_020430585.1 Myxococcales bacterium
ATACTTGAAGGTGTGGGCGAGCATGTTCTTGAAGATCGCCGCCCGCGGCGAGTCGAGGCGGGCCGACTCGACGTGCATCAAGAGCTGCACCTTGCGATTGAACTCGGGGGAGTAGCAGTCGACCTCGACACCCGTGAACTGGCCGTCGTAACTCTCGAGCACGTTGTGCTGCGTCGGAATCAGCAGCTCGGCCTCCCGATTGGGGAAGAGAGCGTCGACGCGGCGGTGGATCAGCGGAATCGGGATGAACTCGGGGTGCCAGTGCAGCGCCAGCACCTCGCGCTGCGTCGGATGCGACTCGTCGGGATTGACGATACGCTGCTCTTGTTCGGCGCTGAGATCGACCGAGACGACCTGATCGTAGCGCGCGTGGTCGCGGTCGCTCAGCTCGGGGTCGAACGCGCGCACCAGCTCTCCGAGGGCGAGATGCTTCGCATCGTTCGCCTTCGGCGCCGCCGCGCTGCTCCTGGCTTCCTGTGCTGTCGTCGCTTCGTAACCGTCGGAGGTCATCTTGCTCTTCCTTCGTCGAGAAGCCGCCAAACCGCTCAGATCTGGCTTCCAGCATAACAATTCGCCGCCGATCCGAGTATGAAACGAAGGTGAAAGGATCGTGAACGCCACACCGCCGCCACACGCAATACTAATCGAGGATTGATCGAGCTTTCGCCCGCCGTTCGCGCCCTCTTCTCGTCGTCGAGCTACGATCGGAGCCAAACAATCGAGAGGCAGAACGAGGTGTACGATGTGGCTCTACCTGGTATTGGCGATCAGCAGCGCGCTGGCGCTGTTGCACGTCGCCGGAATCGTCTGGTCGAAGCGACGGCGGGCCGAGCGGGGGCCGGGTTCCGACTGGTGCCCGCCGATTACGATCCTCAAACCCCTCTGCGGCGTCGATGATCGCCTGCGGGGCAACCTCGAATCGTTCTTCCAGCAGTGCTACCCGCAGTTCGAGCTGATCTTCGGGGTCGAAGGCTCGTCGGACCCGGCGATCGCCGTCGTCGAGGAGCTGCGCCGCGCGTATCCCGACGTCCGCGCGCGTCTCGTGCTGCACAACGGCGGGCGCGGGCTGAACCCGAAAGTCTCGAACCTCTGCGCAATGCTCGAGGCCGAGAGCCACGACTTGGTGGTCGTCTCGGACTCGAACGTCCGTGTCGCGCCGAGCTACCTGCGGGAGATGAGCGACGCCTTCGTCGGCGAGCTCAATGTCGGGTTGGTGACCCACCTCTTCTACGGGACGGGTGAACGCACCGTCGGCGCGACCCTCGAGAACCTGCAGCTCAACGGCTGGATCGCCGGAAACGTCGCCGCGTCGCATCTGATCCCGGGCGAGACCGCGGTGATCGGCAAGTCGCTGATGTTTCGCCGCTCCGAGCTCGAACCCCTCGGCGGTCTGGCGAGCCTGGCCAACATCCTCGCAGAGGATCACGTCCTCGGCCAGATGTACCGCCGCGCCGGGTACGCGATTCGCCTCGCCCCGCGGGCAGTAGCCAACGTCTGCGCCAAGACCTCTCTCGCCGCGTTCGGCTCGCGACAGCTGCGCTGGGCGGTGATGCGTTCGCGGCTGGTGCCGATGCTCTATGCCCTCGAGTGGATCAGCTATCCCCTCGCCATTCCGTTGCTCGCCGTCGCCCTGGGCGAACATGCGGCGACGATCGGCGTCACCTTGGCCTGGGCGCTGACGATCTCGATGCTGCGTGACGCAGCGGGCTGGCTCACCCTGCGCGGCCCCAAAGGTCTGCTCGCCGCCCTGCCCTTGGTCCCCCTCAAAGAGCTGGCGATGCTCGCGGTCTGGCTCGCCGCGCCCTTGATCCGACAGGTCGACTGGCGCGGGAATCAGCTCTATGTCTCGAGCGGAACCCGCCTCTTCGCCAACCACGAGCTGCGGATGCCGCGACGCAAGCTCTGGCTCGTCCGCTGAGACGTGGGGTCTAGAGGCCGCAGATTTTGATGTATCGGTGACAATTTAACCGAAAGTGCCCCGCTCGCGACGGGTTCGCTCTAATATTTTCCTACACTTATTGTTTGGCACAAGACTTGCGTGCGAACAGCCGATTCACGGAAGGGTCAGACCGATCTCGAACGAGCCGTTCTGCTGTTCCAACCCGGCGATCTCGCCGAAGGATTGACCATGGCTGTTCTGTTCGAGAGTTTCGAGCTGAGTCCCCACCTTCTGGACTCCATCGCGACGATGGGTTTCGTCGACGCCACGCCGATTCAGGGTGCGGCGATCCCACACATATTGCGCGGTCGCGATGTCATCGGTGGTGCCCGCACCGGGTCTGGAAAGACCGCCGCCTACGGCTTGCCCCTCTTGCAGACGATCGACCCGACGAGCACCGCCGTACAGGCGTTGGTCCTGGCGCCGACGCGGGAGCTGGTGATCCAGGTCGAGCTGGCGCTGCGCTCATACGCTGGAGCGTTGCCGATCCGAATGTTTCCGATTTACGGCGGCGCCCCCTACGATCCTCAGCTGCGAGCCCTCTCCCGCGGGGTGCAGGTCGTCGTCGGCACACCGGGCCGCGTGATCGACCACATCGAGCGCGGCACGCTCGATCTAGGCGAGCTGAAGATGCTCGTTCTCGACGAAGCCGACGAGATGCTGCGGATGGGCTTCATCGAAGACGTCGAGCGCGTCCTCGCCGCTTCCCCCGATGGGCGGCAGATCGTGCTCTTCTCGGCGACCATGCCGCTGGCGATCCGCCGCGTGGCCGGGCGTTACCTCGACAACCCCGCCGAAGTTCAGGTCGAGAACGAGCGCCTGACCGTCGAGCACATCGAGCAGCGCTGGATGCTCGTCCCCGATCCGCACAAGATCGATGCCTTGCGACGCGTGCTCGAGACCGAGCCGAGCGGCGCGACCCTCGTCTTCGCCCGGACGCGCAAGAGCTGCGCCGACATCGCCGACGCCCTCGCCAAACGCGGGATCGCCGCCGACGCGCTGCACGGCGACCTCAACCAAGCGGCGCGCGAGCGTATCATCGGCCGCTTGCGCGACAAGAGCGTCGACGTGCTGATCGCCACCGACGTCGCCGCCCGCGGGATCGACATCGAGCACATCGAGCGCGTGGTCAACCTCGACCTGCCGATCGACACCGAGACCTACGTCCACCGCATCGGCCGCACGGGCCGTGCCGGGCGCAAGGGTGTGGCGATCTCCTTCATCACGCCCGGCGAGCGTCGCTCGCTCTCGTTTCTGGAGCGCAAGCTCGACGCGCCGATCACCCACGTCCCGGTGCCCTCGGACGCGCAGATCGCCAGCGCCCACCGTAGCCGGTTGAAGGCATCGCTGATCGCCGCTGGGGCGACCGACGCCGCCGAGGTCACCCGTCGCTGGCTCGCCGAGTTGGTCGCCGAGGGCGAACAGAGCGTCGAAGATCTCGCGATCGCGGCGATCACCGAGCTCGCCGCGAGTAGACGGATCAACCTGCGCAGCGGGGCCGACGAGCTCCCGCCAAGCTGGGCACGGCACGCCGCCGGACCGGCACGCCCCTTCGGTGCCCGAGGCGAACGTCGCGGCGGTGGAGAGGGTCGCGCGGGTGAGCGCGGCTTGGCACGCGAGGGACG
>JAGQJP010000611.1 GCA_020430585.1 Myxococcales bacterium
AGGCGCTCGATCCGAATCGCGACGTCCCGCCACCGGCGAGCGGTGACGGTGCGATCGTCTGGCACGAGTTGGCGACCAGCGATCCAGAAGGGGCCCTGGCGTTTTACGGCGCGCTGTTTGGTTGGTCGAAGGGGCGGACGATGGCGCCGAGCTCCGATGCGGGACACGCCTACCACTTGATCGCAGATCAGGGCAAGGACGTCGCCGGGCTGATGGAGCTGCCCGATCCGAGCATCCCGCGGCCCTATTGGTTGCAATATGTTCAGGTCGCCGACGTCGCTGGCACGGCCCGACGCGCGGTGGCGATGGGCGGTCAGACGCTACACGGCCCCGTCGATCTCGCTGATGGCCACGGCCGAATCGCCGTCGTCCAAGACCCGACAGGCGCCTGGATCGGAATCTGGCAGTCCGCATCGAAGGGATAGCGCGCTAGCGCAATCGCAAGCATCTGTCGTGAAGCGGCCGCTCAGACGGCGGATTTCGGGAGGACGAGCTTGCTCGTTTCGCTCCAGGAGAGGGCTTCGATCGTCGGGTCGAGGCGGACGTCGGACCAGGTCACCTCCGTCGATTCGCCATCGACCGAGGCGTCGACGTTGAGTTGGTAGATTCGGTCGTCGAGCTCCTCAGCCGGGCGCGCGAGGAGCTGCAGCAGCGCGAGGGCGGCCTCGTTGGTCTCGAGCATCCGCGGCTGCCAGCGGCCGAAGACCTTCTCGTTTTCGGCGTAGGCTTTGGTCATCCCGGTGCGCACGAAGGGGTAGGCCACCGAGAAGGCGCGTACGAGCTCACCGCTGCGGCCGAGGTTGAGCCGCAGGATCTTCGGCAGGGCGATCACGCCGAAGTTGGCGATCACGTAGCCCGGGACGCCGGCGCCGGGATCGACCGCCTGCCGCGAGGAGATGTAGACCATCTGGAGTGGCTCTTTGAAGTAGAGCGCTTCGCCGGCCCACAGGTGCGTCAAGAAGAGGAATCCGTCGAACTTGACGGTCATCACCTTCGACGACTCCTGGAGGTTCTGCACGAAGGCGCGGCGGGCTCGTGAGCGGCGCTCGGCCCGGGTCTCGCCGTCGACCTCTTTGAGGGGACGGCCGAGGACGTAGCCGCGCTCGGAGAGGCCGGAGTTGCAGATCACCAGGTTCGGCGGGAGTCCGCCCATCTTGTCGATGACGTAGCTACGAATGCTCCAGAGCTCGCTGGTGTTGGTCACGTCGGCCTGAACGGGGAAGGCGTTGCCGCCGTTGGCATTGATCAGCTCGACGGTCGCCAGAGCGTCCTCGTAGCTCGAGTGAAAGTGCACGCCGACGGACGCCGCGCCGTTGAGGGCACAGGCGAGCGCGAAGGCCTGACCGAGCCCGAGGTCCTTGCCAGCTCCCGTGATGAAAACGCGTTTGTCTTTGACGCCAGCGGCGAATTCCGAAGCGAACTTGAAGGCTTCCGGATTCACAGTGAGTGCCATCGAGGATCCTCCTTGCGCGGTAGCGGGTCGAATTGACGCGCTGAGTAGACCATAATTCAGCGACCTTGTCTAGTGACGGCCCGGGCGGGGCGACGCGCTGCGGCAAAATCGCCCGGTTGGATGGTGCACCGGCGTCTCGCGAGGTTCTCTCAGGGTACGAGCAGCGTAGCTTCGCCGTCGATCACGATCTCACCGTCCTGATTGGTCGCCACGCAGCGAAAGGTGCCGATTGGCTTGTCCTCGCGCAGCGCGCTCAGCTCGACGCGCGCGGTGATCGTGTCCCCCAGATAGACGGGTCGTTTGAAGCGCAGGCTCTGGCCAAGATAGATGCTGCCGTGCCCGGGTAGACGCGTCCCGAAGAGGGTCGAAAAGAGGCTGCCGACCAACATTCCGTGCGCGATTCGTTTGCCGAAGCGGGTCGTGGCGGCGTAGGCCTCGTTGAGGTGTACGGGG
>JAGQJP010000062.1 GCA_020430585.1 Myxococcales bacterium
GCCTTGCTGAAAGCGCCGCCGAGCTCGTTCCCGACGACTGATCAAGCCCGAAGGGCCTGTGCGCCTGAGACGCGACGAACTCTTGATCAGCGATATCTTCGTCTCGATGAACGAGGCGTGGATCGGCATCGAGAGACGACAGCAGCGTCAGAGTTGATATTGCTCGCACGTCTCGCTCGCCCCCCGTCCTTCGGTACCTGAAGCGTTCGTGCGAGGCATCGCAGTGTGGCCTCCTGCGCTCGTTGGGGCGGCTCCTTCGACCACTGGCCAACCGTCTTTCAGAAGACAACCGTGTCAAGGACCTGGACCCGCGCGACATCGAATCGGCCACCATGGCTCGAGCGAGAACTGCGGATCAGCGGTCGTCGGAAAAGGCCTCGAAGACGTGGGGGCCCGAGTAGGAGTTGTCGATCATCGGCAGAACGTGCTCGGGAATCTCGGGGCTGTCGCCGCCGAACAACCCGCAGCGACGCAGACAGGCGAGCAATGGCATCCGCGGCGGCGTGCGTTCCAGATAGGTTCTCACGCTGCAAGGTACGTGATCGCGGTTGGCCGAGTCCGCGAGCTTGACTCTATGCAGGCGGGTCCAACGATGCGAGTAGTCGGGATAGAGTACCGTCTGAGTGATCTCGATCCCGGCACTGTACTCGTAATCGTTCAAAAAGACGCGATCGCCCGTCATCAGGGCGACGCCCTGGTAGCGGTAGTGAACCGCCCCGGGTTCTCCGGAGGCTGTTTCGTTTGAGTCAGGCGGCGAGTTTGGCGGGCTCCTCCAGGGCTGCATAGTAGGAGGCTTCGGCCTCGGCCGGCGGCACGTTGCCGATCGGCTCCAGCAGGCGGCGGTTGTTGAACCAGTCGACCCATTCCAGCGTCGCCAGCTCGACGGCCTCGAACGAGCGCCACGGGCCCTTGCGCCAGATGACCTCGGCTTTGTAGAGCCCGTTGATCGTTTCGGCGAGCGCGTCGTGCCGAAGGCGCGCTTTCAGCACGACGTCGTAGCTGTCTCCGACACTGCCGACCGACGGCACGAGACCGGCCTCAGCGAGGCGCTCGGTGTATTTGATCGAGACGTACTGCACGCCGCGATCGGAGTGGTGCACGAGCCCACCGCCGACGGGACGGCGCTCGTGCAGAGCCTGCTCCAGCGCATCGAGGACGAAGCCCGCATGCGCTGTTCGTGACGCCCGCCAGCCGACGATGCGGCGGGCGAATGCGTCGACGACGAACGCCACGTAGACGAAGCCCGTCCAGGTGGACACGTAGGTGAAGTCCGACACCCACAGCACGTTCGGCCGCTCGACGCGGAACTGCCGGTTGACGTGATCGAGCGGACAGGGCGCCGCCTTGTCAGGCACGGTCGTGCGCACGCGCTTGCCGCGAATGACGCCTTCCAGGCCCATTTTGCGCATCAATCGCTCGACCGTGCAGCGGGCGACGTCGTGGCCTTCGCGCAGCATCTGCCGCCACACCTTGCGCGCACCGTAGACACGGAAGTTCTCGTCGAACACGCGCTGGATCTCCGGCATCAATGCAGCATCGCGTTTGGCGCGCGGCGGCGCCGTCTCCGGATGTGCCCGGCGACGGAGGTGCTCGTAGTAGGTCGCCGGGGCGATCGGCAGCAACTTGCAGATCGGCTCGACCCCGTACGCAGACCGGTACTGATCGATGAACGCCGTCATGTCTTCGACCGGCGGTCGAGCTCCGCCTGCGCAAAATATGCGCTCGCCTTGCGCAGGATCTCATTGGCCTGGCGCAGCTCGCGGTTCTCGCGCTCCAGCGCCTTCAGCCGCTCGCGCTCGTCGGTGGTGAGGCCGGCGCGCTTGCCGGTGTCGCGCTCGGCCTGCTTCACCCAGTTGGACAACGTCTGCGCCGTGCAGCCGATCTTGGCCGCGATCGACGCGATCGCCGCCCACTGCGACGGGTAGTCGCCCGCGTGGTCGAACACCATCCGGACGGCGCGCTCACGCACCTCGGGCGAGAATTTCGGGGATTTGGTCTGCTGTGTCATGGCTCCAGTCTCTCAAGAGTTGGAGCCTCCGGCAAACCCGGGGCGGTTCACCTCTCGCGGATCAAGGACGCCTTAGGAGAGGCAAGAGAGACGAAACCTCAGCGCTCTCGCCAGTGGGCAGTGGAGGAAATCTGACTCATGCAAACCGTTGCGGACCCGAGATTGATGGATTTCCAGCTTCCCCCCTGCTTCCCCGAGAAATCAACCGCCCTATGCTCGCAGTAAGGCGAGCGGGTAAGTTCTTGGATCTTATAGAAAAATTGGCGCACCCGAGAGGATTCGAACCTCTGACCTCTGCCTTCGGAGGGCAGCGCTCTATCCAGCTGAGCTACGGGTGCAGGCCATCGCGGCGCGGCGGCCGGCGGAGGCGATCACGGTCGGAACGACCGTTAGCGTGGCTATAGCCCA
>JAGQJP010000612.1 GCA_020430585.1 Myxococcales bacterium
CGTCTTCGGCGCCGATGGGGTCGACGCCGATCTCAGCCAGAGCAAGCACTACCAGCTGCTGAGCCTCGAGCGATTGAAGAAGACGGGCCTCCTCGACAAGAGCGTGCAGCCCGGCGCGCCGAAAATCCCGGCTTGTCACCAGCTGATCCAGCTAGCGCCCGTTCTGCTGGCTTGTCTTCGCACGACGAGCAAACAAGTCAAGCCCAAACAGTACCGCTATACGTTGATCTACAACCCGATCGCGCTGTTGCGCAGCCAGCCTCTGCCACCAGTCACGCTGCTCGATGGCCCGGACCACCCGGAGCAGTTCGTCGTCGATCCGTCGCTCGACCGCCTGCTCGTCGTCGTCGACCAGCGCCAGCACGGCCATCGCCGCGCGTTGTTGGTCTACACCGTCCCGCGCGTGTTCTGACGAGTCGCCCGAGGGGCGAGAGCCTCGAGCATTCGAGGGGAAAAAAGATCGAATCGCCGGCTTCTGCGTCGATACCTCTGACGGTCGATGTGTCGAGAGGAGGCGTCGGGTCGTGTCGGTGGGATCCCTGATCATCGTGTTCAGCCTCGTGGCGCTGCCGCTGCGTGCCGAAGAGCTCCCTCGCCGCTGCATCCCGCGGCTCGCGGAGAGAGTCCGCGGTGCCCTGACCGGTCCGGTCTGGACCTGCTGGCCGAACGGACGCTGGAAGAGCGCTACGGTGTTGCTCGACGGCCGGCGGAACGGGCGGGAGCGCCGTTGGAGTGCCGCCGGTCGCCTGTTGAGTCGACGAGACTATCGACTCGGATTGCTGCACGGCGAGGCGCTGGAGCTCTACGACTCGGGCACGAAGAGCCACCGCGTGGGCTACCGCTTCGGACGCAAGCACGGAACGGAGACCCTCTGGTCGCGCGCCGGGCGACGCGTGCTGCAGCGCGAGTACGTCAATGGCCGGCTGCACGCAGAAGAGTGGGAGTGGTACGAGAGCGGCGCGAAGAAGTCGTTGCGGACGTGGTTCCAGGGGCGACGGCACGGCATCTCTCGCGGCTGGTCGCCCTCGGGGGTGAAGATCCGTGAGGGGCGCTTTCGCCTCGGGCGTCGCGACGGGCGTTGGACGTTTTGGCATCCGAACGGACGGATCGCTCAGCAGGGTAGCTACGACAACGGACTGTTCACGGGCTTCTGGACGCAGTGGCACCCGAACGGCCGCGTTCGCTGGCGCGTCTTCTACCTCCATGGCCGCCGGCTCGGCCCACGGACGCTATACGACGCAGCCGGTCGTCGGCTGCTCGACGAGACCTACGATCACGGGCGGCTGCACGGCAGCTACACGCGATGGCACCCGAATGGACAGCTGGCGTACAAGGGGAGCTACGATCAGGGCGCGAAGAACGGGCAACAGCTCGAATTCTACGCTGATGGAACGCGCAAGAGCGAAGAGCACTACTTTCACGGCGAGCGCTGCGGCTCGACGAAGCGTTGGGACCACACGGGCCGACTGATCAGCGAGCTGCGCGCGCCGCGCTGTCCGTGACACAGCGAGCGGGGCTCTCCCTGCGTCCTACCCCTCGTCCTTCTTCGTCGCGGCGGCCATCGCTTTGATCTTCCGAATCCCCTCCGCGTCGAGGATGTTCTGCGGGTCGAGCTGCTCGATCGGTGTCTGTTCGAGGTAGTCGAGGGCCAGATCCTCGAGCTCGTAGCCATTCAGATCGCTCCCAATCGCCTGGAGCACGAGGTCCCGGTACTCGCCGCGGCGCACGTAGAGCTCGGTGAAGTCGATCCCGGCGGCGGCCTGCTTCATCGCCCCCGAGAACCTCGCGCTGAAGAGCGACTCGAGGGTCGCCTGGTCGCCGGCGCGGGCGCAGCCGACGCTCTCGGCGACGCGGAGGACGTCGTCGACGCTGCGTCCCACACGAAGGAAGAAGGTCGCCGTCGCGTCGGCGCGGATTCGGTCGTGACAGATCAACCCTTCGCGCCCGCGGCGATCGATCACCAGCGTCTTGAGCGAGATGTCGATCTCTTCGGCGCGCTCCACCAACGGGAGGACGAGCGCCCCGGTGAACGAGACCTTGCGGGCGCCGCCTGGCTTGCTGACGACGAGGGCCCGTCCCTGGTCCACCTTCTGGTAGAAGCTACGGATCACCACGGCTACGCCGATCACGGCTACGAGCACGGCGGCGAGAGCGAGTATCAAAAAGGGTGCCTCTGCGTTCATGGTCGGATTGTACAACGTCGAACGTCGAACCCGAGGGATTATTCGCATCCGTCGTCTAAACCGACGAATCGAGGTCGGAAACGCTCGGGCTCCGCCGACCGGTCCGGCGCGGTCGAGGGGCGCTCGCGCGGCGTCGCCCGCGGGTGTCACGAGCGCTCGGAATTGGCCGCCGCACGTGGTATGCTCTGACGAGCGAAGCATCGCGCGGCGACGAGGCAGACGGTCGGCGGTCTGGACCTCGTGGTCGACAACTCGGAGGAGGTGTGAATGAGCGATCTCGAGCGATGGCGACGATTCCTACAGGGCTCGATCGGCCTTGCGCTGCTGTTGGCCGCGGTCGGCTGCTCTGGCGGCTCCTCGAGCGCAGGGAGCACGAGCTGCCCCAACGTTGCCGGCACGTGGACATTGACCAAGCACTGCGACCCGACCGCCGTCGGGCTGAACATCACCGTCGAGCAGAGCGGCTGCGCGCTGACCGTGGTTTTCAAGTCGGACAACGAGACCAATCTCTTCACCGGGACGGTCAAGAATGACGGCAGCGTCGTCACGACGGGAACCGTCAACGGCGAGACGATGACCTGCACGGGTGCGTTCAGTGGAGCGAGCTTGAGCGAAAGCTGCTCCGTTCCGTCGGGGGATATCATCTCGTGCGACGTCGACGCCACAAAAGCCGACGGCACGTGATCGCGTTGGAGGCGAAGGGATGACGATCTGGATCGTGGTGGCGGGCGTGGCGCTCGTCGTGGTGCTGCTGGTCTGGCTGGCTCGCGGCGGCGGGAAATGGACGGCGGAGCATCAGCAGCGCTTCGCGAACGGGGTACGAGCGACGGCGGTGATCGATCGAATCGAGCAGCCCGGTTCCTCTTCGGCTACGGGGCACGTGAGCGTCGTCGTGCGCGCGCACCTCACGGTTACGCCTCCGGGCGGCGAAGCCTACCGGGCGGTGACCGGGATTCGCACGAAGACGGTGCACCTACCGCAGGTTCAGCCCGGCTCGAGGCTGCCCGTGCGCATCGCCAGCGACAACCCGCGATTGGTCTATCCCGACGTCGAGTGGGGCGAGATGGAGCTGTTGACGATCACTCGGGCGGCGCGCGGATTCTATGACGGAAAGTAGCCGGTCGGTGTGGTCGATC
>JAGQJP010000613.1 GCA_020430585.1 Myxococcales bacterium
CCCAATCACGAAAGCGCCGCCAGTAGAACTCGCAGCGCTTGGCGGCGCTGCAATAGGTTCCCACGGTGGCGCAGTCGGCGTTCTGTTTGCACGCCTGGCCGTCCTTCAAGCTGCCATTCTTCGTGGTCTCGCGGGCGAGCTCGGGGCGGATCAGCTTCGGGTCGATCCCGTCGAAGAACGCCTCGGTGTGCAGATCGCGGCGCGACTCGCGGCCCAACAGCGTGCCCGCACCGCCCCAGAGCCGCGCCTGGAATTTCGAGCGCTGTTTGGGATAGACGCGCACCACTCCTGGCAACTTCTGCAGGTCGGCGATCGTCTCGTCGTCCATCCGCGCGCCGATCTGAATCTGGGTCTGCGCGAGCTTGTAGCGGCGCGGCACGATCTCGAGCAGATCCTCGGGAAACATCTTGTTCACGACACGCGTCGAGATCCCCTGACCGAGGGCAATGAAGAAGATCAGGCTGGCGATGCCGACGAAGATGCCGAACGACGAGAAGATGAAGTTCTTGCGATTGCGACGGATGTTCTGACGCACGACGACGAGTAGCTTAGGCAGCGGCATCGTTCTCTCCTGCCGCTGCGTCGGCGACCTCGGCGGGCGGAGCGCCGCTCGGCTCTCGCGTCGGCGCACCCACGGGCTGCCGTTGGTTGGCTTCGATCGTCACCACGCGCCCGTCCTCGAGCCGCACGATCCGGTCGGCCCGCCGGCTCACGCTGGCGTCGTGGGTCACGAGTACGATCGTGAGGCCCTCGTTCTCGTTCAAGCTCAGGAACAGGTCGAGGATCAACTGGGAGCTCTTCGAATCGAGGCTACCGGTCGGCTCGTCGCAGAGGAGAATCTTCGGGTGGTTGAAGAGGGCGCGAGCGATCGCGACCCGCTGTCGTTCGCCCCCCGAGAGCAGATCGGGATACTGGTCGAGCTTGTGCGGAATCGTGACGCGGCTCAGCACGTCTCGCACTCGAGCGTCGATCTCGGAGCGGGTCAGCCCCTGGCGAAAGTAGGCCGGCAGCGCGATGTTCTCGCCGCAGGTCAAGTGGGGTAACAGATTGAAATCCTGGAACACGAAGCCGATCTTGCTGTTGCGGAACTGCGAGATCTCCGTGTCGTTCATCTGTTGGATGTCGCGCCCGTCGATCGACACGCTCCCGTCGTAGTGTCGGTCGAGCCCACCGATGATGTTGAGCAGCGTGCTCTTTCCCGATCCAGAGGTCCCCACGATCGACACGACTTCGCGTTCGGGGATCACCAGATCGAGATCCGAGAGAACGCGTTCGCTCGGTCGGCGGGGATTGTAGACCTTGGTCAGTCCGCGGATCGTGATCACAGTTCGATGTCCCAGTCGAGTTCCACACACTCTTTGTGCACGCTGATGGCGAATCCGGCGCGGGTGATTCGACGCAACGTCGACATCGCGCCAGGCGGGACGCCTCCAACGATCAGCTGTTGTATCAGATTTTTGATGTCGAGCAAACCGGCAAGCAAATGGTCCGAGGCCAAAAGCTCCCGTTCGCGCGGTGATACGTGCTGCGCCGGGACTCGTTCGAAAGCTCGGATCGCCTCCTCGAGGGTGCCGATCGAGGTGGCAACCCAGAGCAGGCCGCCTCGGAGGGCGAGGACGCCGAAGCTGACCTTGCCCGTCGGCGACGTCAGCTCGTAGACCGTCGATCCGCCGCGTATTCGCCTCAGCAGCAGCAATCGATGCGCTCGCAGGAGCGCGAGCTTTGGCAATGCGTACCGCGCCAACTTTCCCGGGGCGCTCGGGTGCGGCGAAACCACCTCGGTCGCGAGCTGGAGAATCTCAGCTGCGCGCTTGGGATTGGCGAGTTGCAGCGCCACCGCGAAGTTGGTGTGTCGTAGCCACGTCACGAAGGGAAAGTCGTCTTCACGCTTTGGAGCGGCGTCTAGCTTGATGTTGAGGCCCTTGACGAAAAGCGCTGCGCGACCCGTCAACACGCGGAAGAGCTCGCTGGCGAGGTCGAGCTGGGGGTCCTTGGGCCAGACATCTCGCAGCGGCTGCATCAGATCGACGCCGACGACCCTCAGCACCGTAGCGATGGTCGAGAACTGGGCGAAGTCGAGGTTGGCCACGATGCGGAGCGGGGCTTTGACGGCGACGATCCGCTGCGCCGGGATCGCCTTGCTCGAAAGCCGGAACCAGCTCTTCAGATCGCGTGAGAGCGAAGACTTGACGTAGAACCGCGCGCGGAGCGAGACACGATTCGCGTCCAAGCGCAGCGTGCCGTTCGAACCATCGAGCAGACGTCCGACAATCGCCGGGACCGGACCACCGGACCGCAACGCGAAGCGAAGCGCGACATCATCCTTTGGTGTCCGCGTCCAGAGCGTGCTCGTACGGAATGATCCGATTGCGTTGGGCGGCGCGATCAGCTTCTGTGGAGGTTTCGCGGTGGTCTGGAGGGGAAGCGCCACAATTGCGACGTCCTGGTGATACCTCAGCGTGGCGAGAACTCCGTCTTTTGCGGTTCGGCCGCTGAGAATCTGAATCTCGCCGCTCGGATCCTTCGTCCAGCGACGGTGACCTCGAAGTTTCGCAAACTGGCGCACGGCGGCCTCGAATTTTCCACGGTCCTCGATCGAGAGCAGCAACACCGCGGTTTCGCGGCTCACGAAGAGCGTCGCCCCCTTCGACGGGCGAATGCCCGCGGGTTCGAAGCCTTTCCCCGTCAAATCGATCGCCGTCAACCTGCGAGCGACCCGGAACCATTGGTCGGCGTCTTGGGGGACGATTCGTCGCACCAGATGCACGATCGGCTCTTGCACTTTCGTCAAATTGTCGATAGTCACACAGGCGAGTGCGTCGGTCGGCACCAGGTCGACCAGCGGGCGCGTGAACTGTGGCTTTTTCGAGCCCGGACCGGTGGAGCCGCAGCGACCAGCGCACGAGGCGAAACCGAGGAGCATCAACCCCGGGAAAAGCCAGCGTGAGAGGGTGTAGGATCGGGGTTTGGGTCGCATTTTTTGTTTGTGAATTGTCGTCGAGCCTCTTATTCTATGATTGGGTTTTCGCGAGTGTCAAGCGGAGTAGGAGCCTATTTTCCGCTACTTGTGCTGAAGTTCGAGGGGGAGGGCGCTCAGGGAGCAGTGGATGTCCGATAACACGACGAAAACAAGACAGTATCCGAGAATTCATACGGAAGCGACAGTCGATTTCACCGGGAGTGACGTTTTGCTGTACCACCGCATCGAGAACATCAGCCTTGGCGGCATCTGCATTCAAGCGGCGAGCGTCGAAGAGGTCGGGACGATCGTCGAGCTGACGATCAATTTTCCCGAGATCGGTAAGTCGATCGAGGTCAAGGGTGAGGTCGTCTGGGCGAATCACGAAAACCCGAAGGACATGGGCGTGCGTTTCATCGAGCTCGACGAAAAGAACCGCGACACGCTCGTCGAGTATTTGAACCTTCGCCACGACGATTGATCCGAGGGCGCGCGATCCGTTTCCAGATTCCCTATTGACAGCGATGGCCCACCCTCTATAATGGCCTCTTTTTTTCCAGTAGCGGAAACGAGTACTCAAATACGGTCCAAGGAGGGGTGGATATGAGCGCCATGCGCGAAAAACGTGAGTATCCGAGAGTTCCGATCGAGATTTTCGTTCACGAGAACGGTTCGGATGAATATTACATCCACCCGGCTGTCAATATCAGCCCCGAGGGGATTCATCTCGTCGTCGACGGCGTGTTGGAAGAGGATCGCCTCTCGAGCCTCGAGTTCACCCTGCCCAACGGAGGTCGGACGATCGTCGTCTCCGCCCGCGTGGCGTGGTACGAGCCCCAGGACGAGGCGGTCTTCCGGGTCGGTCTGCACTTCACCGAGATCTCCCCGGAAGACCGACTGGCGATCGAAGCCTACGTCGAGTCGTTTCAAAACGCGCAATTGCCCGATGTCGCCGCGGCACTCTGAGATCGTCGTGCCCAGAGCGAGTTTGCGCCCGCCGTTGCTTGACCTCGCCTCCACTTTGCTGATACGTTGATGCGCATGCGAATCGCGCACGTACTTCCCGGATTCGACGCGATCGGGGAGACATACATCTACAACTTCGTGCACTATCACAAGCGCTCCGAGCCGTTCGTGATCGTGCCACCGAGTGCGAGTCTCGACGCGGTTCGCTTGCCCGGCAACAAAGTGACGCTCTGCCGAGACTGGAGCGAATTCGAGCGCGTGCTCGAGCGTGAGCAGATCGACGTCGTTCACGCGCACACCGGTTTGGGCGGTACGCTGGCGTTGATCCCCCTGCAATCGTTTCGCCTGCCCTACATCGTGTCGTTCTACGGCATCGAGATGGGCGCCGAGCGGCACGATCGCGTGCGCCAAGAGGCCTACCGCGTTCTCTTCCGCACCGCCTCTCGCGTGCTGGTCCCCTCGGCCTATCACAAAGGGCGCCTCGTCGAGGCGGGGTGCCTCGAGCCGAAGCTGCGTGTGGTCAACCTCGGCGTCAACGTCGAGCAGTTCAGCCGCAGCGATGCCGTCAATCGATACGATCGGATGCGGGTGCTCAGCGTCGGTCGACTGGTCCAGCGCAAGGGCTTGCTCGATGCGATCGAGGCCTTCCGCGAAGCGCTGATCGACGCCCCGGGGATGGAGCTTTACATCGCCGGCGAGGGTCCGATGCGGCGGGAGATCGAGCGCTACATCTCCAAGCTCGGCCTGCGCGACGTCGTCTTCTTGCTCGGCGCGTTGCCCAACAACATGATCGCCGAGCTGATGCAGCGCGCCGACATGTTCCTGTTGCCCTGCGCGACGACCGCAGAGGGCGACGAGGACGGCGCGCCGATTACGCTCCTCGAGGCCCAGGCCTGCGGAATTCCCGTGATCTCGACGCGCCACGGCGGAATCCCCGAGATGGTCTGCGACGGCGAGAGCGGGTTTTTGGTCGCCGAGCACGACATCCACGGACTCTCGAGCGCGATGGTCAAGCTCGCCCTCGATCGCAAGCTGCGCCGCTCGATGGGGGACACCGGGCGCTCGTTGATCGAGAAGGCCCACGACATCGAGAAGAAGATCGTCGAGCTCGAAGACCTCTACGCCGAGCTGATCGGTCGGCAGGTCTGGTATTCGCCGAACGATTTCTACCCCGTGACCGTCGAGCCGCAGCCCGGGCTGACGCGAATCCTCGTGCTCCACGAGGGCAGCGTGCTGACGCTCTATTCGCGCTTGCTCTACCTGCGCGATCGCTCTCCCGGC
>JAGQJP010000614.1 GCA_020430585.1 Myxococcales bacterium
CAGCTGCCGAGCGCGGAATTCGAGCTGCTGCGCCAGAGCTTCGACGTCGTGTCTGCGGCGGTGGAGCTCGACTTTTGTCCGGTCATCGAGCAGGGGCCGCGGATCTGCTTGTCGCTCGGCGCTGATCCGAGCTTGCGTTGGCTCCGCGCGGTCTTGTCCGCGCCGCTCGCGTTCGCGTGGCTCTACACCGGCGATCTCGCCACGGTTCGCAGGGAGTGCGCGCGCTGGCGAGTCGCGGCGCTCGAGCGCGGAAACCTCTTGCGCGTCGTCGAGGTGACGGCGTGCTTGGCGATCGCGGAGCTCTACCGCGGGGAGGTCGAGCGCAGTCGCGAGCTGCTCGCCGAGATTGAGGGCTCGATCGACACCGGCGTGTTCTCGGTGTCCGCGGCCGCGGCTCGCTTCGCCCACGCCGCGGTCCTGGCCTACGAGGGGCGCTTCGTCGAAGCGATCGCGCTGTGCAAGAAGACGCAGCGGCAGGCCGGTCGAACGGGGTTGCTCTCGCTGCGCTTGATCCGTTGCATCCTCGAGGATCTGCTCGGGCGCTGCGAGCTCGCGCGGTTGATCGCAGAGGGCAGGGAGGCTTCGCACCTCGAGCGGCGTCGGATCGCGCGCCGCGTCACCTGGCTGCGGGTTCATGGCGGGGTGATGGGGCACGGCTTCGCTGCGGTGCTCTGCGCGGGGCTCGCGAGCTTCGACGGCGACCCGGACAGTGAGGCTCGCGCTGCGTGGCTCGAGGCCGAGTTCGCATTCTCTGTCTGTGGCTTCGCCGCACACCTCGCGGCCGTACGGTACCGGCTCGACGCTTCCGGCTGCGATCCCAGCGGACACGTGAGGGGTGGCAAGGCTCGTCAGTACTTCGAGGTTCAAAGCATCGAGGCGCAGCGATTCTGTGACCTCGTCGCGCCGCTGTATGGGTAATTGTGACTTCATCGAGTGGCGCAATTGGACATGTCCGACCTACATGTGCTCACAGATACAAACATGCACATTAGAATTTAATTGAGAAAGTGCAATTAAATGATTGATCTCGAGTTTAGACTGAGGCTTAATGGCGAAGCGATGAATGTGCCCATTGACAAAATTATCGAGATTGCGCGGCGGGATCTCTCCGAGGGGGACGACGCCTCGTCGCGCAAGACCACGATTGAGGATTCAGAGGCAGCGGCCGACCCGACGCTCGCCTCTGACCAACCCCAACCTCGTCCGCGGGGACCTTCGTCTGGAGTGATGAACGCCGTGCCGCCCAAGCTCGAAAACAAGGAGTATTGCGGGATCCTCGGCGAGGGGGGGATGGGCGTCGTCTATCTCTACTACGACAGGAACCTCGACCGTAAGGTCGCGGTCAAGGCCATCAAGGAGCGGACGAAGTCGGAGAACCAACGCAAGCGCCTCAAGCGAGAGGCGCAGGCGCTCGGAAGGGTCGAATCATCTCCGAACGTAGTCAAAGTCTACGATTGGATTGAGCTGCCGAATGAAGATGAAGATAAAGACAAAGATTTTTA
>JAGQJP010000615.1 GCA_020430585.1 Myxococcales bacterium
AACGAGGTCGAGCTGCATCTCTTCGTCGGCCGCAAAGAGGGCGTCCGCGCTGGAGACATCGTCGGCGCGTTGACCAACGGCCTCGGGATCGCCGGATCGAGCATCGGCCGAGTGAACATCCACGGCTCGAAGACGGTCGTCGGCCTGCCCGCCGAGGTGGCGGAGCTCGCCCTCGCCAACAGCGGTCGCCTCGTGGTGCGAGGCAAGCGCGTCCAGCTCTCGATGGTCGCCCAGCGCCCCGAGGAGCCGCGAGCTCGCCATCGCAAAGGCGTTCGCGGCTGAGATCGCCAAGCCGACTACTGCAGCAGCGTCGTCGTCCCTCCGAAGAGCACCTGTACCGAAAAGCGGCGCCACGAGACGGGCGTGCTATCCCCGACGCTCTGTCGTCCAGCGCGTCCCCCGCTCAGATTCAGACCGAAGTGGAGCCGTTGGCCCTGTTTGCCGAAACCGGCGCCGATCGTGCCGCCGAAGAGATGAATCCGCAGTGTCGCGTCCTGGTCCGTCGCTCCGCTCGTGTTGGTGTAGAAGCCGAGGTGCAGAACCCAGCGTTCGCTGAGATCGATCTGCGCCCCGAGCGACGCGTCGACGTGAAACCGCTCGCGATAGCGGTAGGTCGCGTCCGACGGCGCGTAAATGCTGTTCGGCGCCGCGTAGTCGAGGGGTAGGTAGGCGATCAGATCCGCCGAGAGCGTGAACGCTCCCGCTCGGGCCCAGGCGACGCCGAGCGTGATCCGATGCGGCAGCCGCAGGGCGGTCGAGTTCTGGCCGCGATCCGACATCGCCGGGTCGGTGCTGAGCTGCACGTTCCAGGCCCACTTGTTCTTGCCGTGGAGCGGCAGCGTCTGGCTGCTGTAGGCCAGCCCGAGCCAGAGATCGCGCCAGAGCTTGGCCTTCAACCCGACGACGAAGACCATCCCGCCGGCGAAGACCTCGTTCTCCGCTTCGACCGAGCCATTCACGCCGACGTTGGTGTCGGCGACCGAGCGCGTGTCCGAAACCCCTTGATAGAGCTGGTAGAAGACGCTGAAGCCGAGATACAGCCAGCTCGTCGCCTTCACTCCCGTGCTGAAACCGATCAGGAAGGTCGAGAGATCGAGATTGATCTTCCGCGTCTCGTTGGCGCTGACGCCGGAGATGTTCGCGCTGTAGGCATTCAGCGCCGCGAAGCGCACGTTGTCGAGCTGGAACACGCCGAGGGCGATCACCCAGCGACCGCGGAAGATCGAGTAGTTCACGCCGAAGGTGGTCGGGATCGGGTTGAACCGATTCATGTCGACGTTGAACGTCGATCCCGGGCCGCTGAAGTCATAGTATTCGGTCATCCGGAAACGTTGGTAGCTGTAGCCGGTGACGCTGAGCGAGAACGCCAGCCCCTTGATCTGAGCGAGCCCGGCCGGGTTGTAATATGCGGCGGAGATGTCGTCGGCGATCGCCGTGTAGGCGCCGCCCATCAGCGTCGCACGCAGACCGACGAGGTGGTTGCGCTGGTTGAAGACGTCGGCCGCTGCCGGCCGGGCTGCGATGGCGAGCAACGCCGCCACGAACGAGACGATCACGATCCGCACCGCACTACTCCTTCCCCTGAGGGCCGCGTACAACCGTCGAGGTCCCGCTCGACGTCCAACCGCTCGCTCGCGGTCAGCCCAGAGCCGTTCGCCGCGCCACCCGCGCAGCGCCGCGATGATCGAGCTCCAGCGCATGCGCCGATGCTAGCGACAGCCCGCGACGACGTCAACCGCAAAGCTCCCCCGAGGGAAATCGCAGAAGAGCGCGGCGGCCGCTAGCCGTCGGAACCCGCGTCCCCGAGGGCCTGACCGATGCGATAGAGCAGCAGATTGACCATCTTCGAGTCGACGATCGTCGGGTAGCGCTCGATCGCGGCGTTGAGCGTCTGCGCCGCCGTCTCGGCGCGTCCGAGCTGCAGCTGGCATTGGGCGACGCTGCAGCGCGCCGCCGGGTGGTCGCCGTGCAGCTCGACGGAGCGTTCGAAAAAAAAGAGCGCGCGCTCGGCGTTGTCGAGCTCGAGCATCAGCCGACCCAGCTGAAACGGAAGGTCGAGGGCGTCACCGATCGGGAAGTAACGGGCCCAGCTCGCCTCGATCAGCCCGCTCACCGCGCGGGCCTCGGCCGGTGTCGCCCTGGCGATCATCGCGTGCAGCGCCGGAGCGGCCTGCAGCATGATCAGCGGATCGCCGTCGGCCAGATGCAACCAGGCGATGAGAGACTGCAGCGTCATCTGATCGTAGAGCTCTTCGAGGACGCACTTGAGCTGAAAGAAGCCCTCGGGGCCGAAGCCGTCGATCGCGGCGCGATAGGCGGCGCGTGTTTTGCGAAAGTCCAGCGGGTCCTCTCCCGAGAGCAGCGCGACGATCGCCAGCGGGCTCGACTCCTCCGCGCGGTGAAGCACGCGACCGCCCAGGCGCTCGACGACGACCGCGAGCGCGCGGTAGTTGACCGTCAGCGAGATGCATCCGCCGCCGTGGTGCTGAATCGAGTTCGCCCGCCGCGTGAACGCCATCTCCAGAGTGGCACCGCCCTTGTCGGCGCTGAGCATCAGCATCTGCCCACCGCTCAGGGCGTGGAGGTTCTTCCAGCACCGGATGCCCGCCGTCGGAATGCTGAAGAATCCGTCGTCCTCCCGCTCGCCGAACCAGCGCAGCACCTGCTCGAGATCGGGATCCTCGTAGTAGGGGTGCGCGAGGGGCTCGTCGAAGACGGCGATCCCGCTCCAGTCATCCTCGATCACGACTGGCTCGGCGGCCGTGGCGACCCGCCGCTCCAGCAAGGTGCCGCGCTCGATGCAAAACATGTCGCACGGCAGGCTGTCGAAGAGGTAGTTGGCGACGAAGACCATCGGGTTGGTCGGCGTCGTCGGGTCGAGCCGCGCGCCCGAGAGCCACAGCGCGAGCTCTCGATCGGCCGTCGCGTCGAAGAGCGCCAGATCGGCGCGCCCCGCGGCGAAAGCGTCGCGCATCATCGCATGCTGTCGTAGCGCGTCGAGGTTCGGCTGGACGACGTCGACACCAACGACGACGACAGGGGACGGCGGCCGCCACTCGGCGAAGCGCTCCTCGAGCACACCCAACAAGCCGTGCGTGAAGCGGCCCGCCCCACAGCCCAGATCGAAGACGTAGAGCGGCAGCGCCGGATCGCAAGCGGCCGCGACGTCTCGCCAGTAGCCGATGATCACCTCGGCGTATGCCCGCACGAAGGTCGGATTGCTCGTGATGTAGAGCGGCAGCGTGGCGTCGGACCAGGCGCCGGGCCCGTGCTCCTGATAGAAGGCGCTCTGCCTCGCCCAGAGCTCCGATTGGGAAAGTCGCGTCGTCTCGCTCACTGGTCGTCCCCCCGGCGTTTTCTCGACTCTAGTCTTCCTCGACGCGACTTGTCCAGCGCCCATCCCGGGGCGAAGCGGGTGACGTGATTGACAATCGCTGTCGTCGCTCCGATACTGGCCAGGGAGATGGGCGGTTTTTCGGATGCGACGAACGATCCTCGACGAGACGCACGCGCGACACAAGGCCCAGCTCAGCGATCAGCTGAAGCGGCTTCTGGCGTTCTGCGCGCGCCTGGGGCACAACGAGCTGCACGAGCTGGTGGCGAACCAGCTCGCCAACCTCGACGAGCCCTTCCTGTTCGTCGTCGTCGGCGAGGTTAAGTCGGGCAAATCGAGCTTCGTCAACGCCCTGCTCTCGAGCGACGTCTGCGCCGTCGATCCGGCACCGTGCACCGACATCATCCAGCAGATCGTCTATGCCGAGCGCGCCGAAGAGTATCGCGTCAACCCGCATCTCAAGCGTATCGGCTTGCCGCAAGAGATTCTGAAGTCGATCGCGATCGTCGACACGCCGGGCACCAACACGGTGATCGAGCATCACCAGGAGCTGACCAAGACCTTCATCCCCAACAGCGACATCGTCTTCGTCGTCTTCCCGGCGAAGAACCCGCACACCAAGACCGCTTGGGATTTTCTCGACTTCGTCGCCGACGAGTGGCGCAAATCGGTGGTCTTCATCCTGCAGCAGGCGGATCTCGCGCGTCCCGACGAGCTGAAGGTCAACACCGAGAAGGTGATCGAGTACGCCGGAACGCACGGGATCGCGTCGCCGCGGGTGTTCGCCACCTCGGCGGAGCTCGAGCGCCAAGGCCGCGATGACTCGGGGTTCGAGGCGATCCGGGCGATGATCCGCGAGACGGTGACGGGAGGAAAACACGTACGCTTGAAGCTCGAATCGATACTGCGAGCCGCCAGCCGCG
The DNA here is from genome assembly GCA_020430585.1 of Myxococcales bacterium. Taxonomy (GTDB): domain Bacteria; phylum Myxococcota_A; class UBA9042; order JAGQJP01; family JAGQJP01; genus JAGQJP01. The sequence continues at coordinate 4,258 of JAGQJP010000615.1, forward strand.
CCGAGGCGCAGCTCGACGCGCGCCTGCAGCAGATGGCAAGTCAGCTCGAGCGGGACCGAGCGATCGTCGAGACGATGCGCACGCGTCTGACGG
>JAGQJP010000063.1 GCA_020430585.1 Myxococcales bacterium
ATCGAGATCAGCCCCTCGGGGCTGATCCGCAGCTCGTGCTCACGCGAGGTGTCTCCAGCGCTCAGGCCCTCCTCGCGGATCAGCGGCCGCACGCCGGCCCAGGTCGAGATGATGTCCTCGCGCCCGAGCCGCGCGTCGGGGAAGTAGTGATTGGTGATCTCGAGAAGATAGCCGATGTCGTGGCTATCGCCGATGATCTCGTCGATGCTTTCGTCGTAGTCGGTGTCCGTGGTTCCGATCACCGTCGCGTTGGGCCAGGGGATCGCGAAGATGATCCGCTTGTCCTCCCGAGACGTCATCACCACGGCGTGCCGAACGGGCAGTCGATACTTGGGGACGACGACGTGCACGCCCTTGGTCGGCCGGATCAGGTGATCCTGATCGTTCTCGAGCAGCCGTCGAACATCGTCGGACCAGGGCCCGCCCGCGTTGATTACGGTGTAGGCGCGTAGCACCAGATCACGCTGCCCCTCTTCGTCGTGAATCTCGAGGCGAAAGCGCGACTGCGCATCTCGAGGCGCTATTTTTTTGACCCGCAAATAGTTTCCGACCCGGGCGCCCGCTCTCTGGGCGGCGATCATCGTTTCGAGCGTCAACCGGGCGTCAGAGGTCATGCAGTCGTAGTACGAGATCGAACCCTTCAAGCCCTCTCGCAGCAGCTCGGGCTCGACGTTCAGCGTCGCCTCTTTGCGGTAGACGTGGTGGCGCTTGTAGGTCTTGAAGAAGGCGAGGGACTCGTAGAGCGTGAGCCCCATTCGCATCGTGAAGAGGCCGACCCGGTCGCCCTTGTAGACGGGAAAGAGAAACGGGATCGGCTGCACCAAGTGCGGCGCCAGCTTGGTCAGCAGCGCTCGCTCTTGTACGGCCTCGAAGACCAGTTTGAAGTTGAGCTGCTCCAGGTAGCGGAGACCGCCGTGGATCAAGCTCGACGATCGACTGCTCGTCCCGGACGCAAAATCGTTCTTTTCGACGAGCGCGACCGAGAGGCCGCGCACGGCCGCGTCGTGGGCGATTCCGGCGCCCGTAATTCCACCGCCGACGACCACGAGGTCGAGGGCATCGTCACTCGAGTGCGAAATCAGGGCGTTTCGTTCGACTTGGGAAAAAGACATGCTCCGTCACCGCTTGCGTTCGAATGGGTTTCTGCGTTCGCGTCGCGTCTCTTCGAGTTTCGGGGCTTTTCTGGGGGGTGTCAAGTGAGGGCGGTCCGGAGCACCAATCAAGTAGTCGACCGGCTCCAATCGACGGGCTAGCGCGACATCGCGGCTACCGGTCCGCATCGACGGATCGCTTCGTGCCCGGGGAGCGTTCGGAGGACATCGCTCGAAGCGAAACGTCGACTGCGCTCGCAGGTGCAGCCGTGCGAATTTCCCCGTTCGCTCCTACGAGGCGTTGGCGTCGGCTTCGCCGCTCGAGGCCTGGCCGGTCGCGTCGTCGGCGACCGCTGCCGGGACGCTCGGCGTTTCCGCTTCCGCCGGGGCCGCGGTCTCAGATGTCGCTCGCGGCTTTTTCGGTTTGCGCTTGCCGGTTTTTGCGCTGTCTACGCCAGCGGTCGTCGCTTCGGCACTCGGGCTCGGCGCGTCGGCGGTCGGGCTCGGCGCTTCGGCGGGCGGCTCGGCGAGTGGCGGATTCGATACGCCAGCCGCGTCTTTCGGGACGTCGCCCGTCGCGGCGACCGATTCGGCGGGCTTCTGCGTCTTGGGCCTTGGCGTCCGAGCCTCGGCGCCCTGATCCCGCTCCGTCGCAGGAGCCTTCAGCGCGTCGCGGACCTTGTTCTCGAGCATTCGAAGCCGCTCTTCCGTCGCTTCGAGCTGACTCTTGGTGACCAAAAACACCGTCTGGTTGCTCTCGGCCTTGCGCAATGCCGCGCGCTTCTCTTTCTCGGCGGCGAGCGCCTTCTGCTTGTAGTCGTCGATCTTCTTCTCGAGCTTGGCCAGCTTCGCCTGCGCCTTTTCGAGGTCACGAGCGCCAGAGGCCTCGACCTTCTCGGCATGCTTGGCTTCGTACTCTCGGAATCGAAGGGCCGCCTTCTGTTCCAGCTCGGCGATCGTGGCGCGGAGAGCCTCGATCTCCGACGACGAGTCGCTCGACGGGACGGTCGCCTCGGGAGTCGGAGCGACGGCTGCCGCTTGCGGGCGCGGTCGCTCGTCGAAATCGGGTTCCGTGATCAGTGGTTTGGGTTGCCCCTTCAGCTCTCGCTCTCGCTCGACCAAGTCCTGCTTGACCTTTTTGAGCTCTTCTCGCGTCGAGTGAAGCTTCTGTCGCTGCGCCTGCTCTTTATCGCGCAACTCCTTGAGCTCTTTCTTCGAGGATTCGAACTCGCTGCGGGACTGGGACTGGCGCTTCTGTTCCGCTGCCAGACCGGCGGTCGCGCCGTCGAGCTCTTTCCTCAGCTGCTCGATTTCTTTCGCTTTCTTATCCCAGAGCAGAAAGAGGAGCAATACGGCGCCGATCGTAACGGCCCAGAGTAGATACACCACGACTGGACTCCTTGTTCACGAAGGATGTCGTTGGGGAGCGAACGACGCGTGCGTCGCGATCTCCGCCTGATCAGTAGCTGCCGTGTTTGGCGCAGAACGGAAGCAAACCGATATTTCGCGCCCGCTTGATCGCTTTGGCGATCTGGCGCTGGTGCTTCGCGTTCAGGCCGGTAATGCGGCGCGGGATGATCTTTCCGGAGTCCGTGATGAACCGGCGGAGCAGATTCGGATCCTTGTGATCGATCTCGAGATTCTTGTCTTGCAGGAATGGGTCAACTCTCAAACGTCGCTTCATCATACCAAAAAAGCTTCCTACTCAAGTAATGGCGCCGTCACGCACCCAGTGCGCGCAACAGTCGCTCCGTTATGTGCTCGATCGAACCGGTGCCGTCGATCTCCGTCAGCAACTCCCGATCACGGTAGAACTCGACCAACGGCTTCGTCTGGTTGTGAAAGACGCGGAGCCGCTGGGCGATGGTCGTTTCGTTGTCGTCGGCGCGCCCCTCGATGCGAGCGCGTCCGAGTAGCCGCTTCTCTAGCTCGGCGTCGGGGACCACGAGCGAGATCACGTGGTCGATCCGCTGTTCCCGGCGTTGCAGCATCAGCGCGAGCGCGTCGGCTTGCGGGATCGTCCGTGGGAACCCGTCGAGCAAGAAGCCGTTGCGACAGTCTTCTCGGGTCGTTCGCTCCTCGATGATGCCGACGATCACGTTGTCGGGCACCAACTTTCCCGCTTCCATGTACTGTTTGGCCTCTTGCCCGAGCGGCGTATCGTTCTTGACCGCCGCTCGCAAGATGTCACCCGTCGAGATATGGGCCAGCTTCAGGCGTTCATTGATCCGTGTTGCCTGTGTCCCTTTTCCCGATCCTGGCGCTCCAAACAGGATGATGTTCATGTCTCACCCACGTCTACGTTCTTTCGCGGTCCGCGAGTATAGCAACGGCGATCTGGAGGGTCAAGCGAAGAATCGATCGAAATCGCTATTTTTCTCCGGGGGGTAGCTCGTCCGGACGCGGCCGCAAGTGCGGCAAGCGATGCGTGATGATCCGGCGATCTTTGATTTCCTTGGGATTGTAGTAGTCGATCGAGCGCGTCTCCCCGCCGATCGCCATTCTCACGGATTCGTACTCGGCGAAGAGTCGGTTCGAGCGATTGTTCAAACTGCTGATACAATACTGTCGCAGCAGGAAGAGGTAGGTCGTCTGGCAAAACGCTACCATCACGCTGAAGTGGCGCAGCAGATCGGCGACTTTGAGCCGATGCTCGATCCCTTTGTGCGTCAAGCGAAGCTCATCGTTCTCATCGGGCGGGCAGTCGATCTGCATGTGCTCGACCGGATTGTAGAGCGGCGAGTAGAGCCGTTGAATCTTCAGAAATTGGTGCACCGTGTCCTGCGCATCGAAGAGCGGAAGCAACGTGTCCACGACGCTGTACGCGGTGAAGGTGTGCGGCGGATTGGGCTGCACCTCTTCCCGCTTGCCGCGCTTGATCGTGACCCAGACGGGGGTCGCCAGCTCGGGGAAGAAGCGGCTTACCATCCGGTGAAACGGGGGCAAGATCGCGCTCACCCGCTCACTGAGCGTTCCTTGTCCCGTTTTGAGCCGCGTCGTCAGCTCGTGGGCCGTCGGATAGAAGGCGAGCCAATCCGCGTGGGTATCGTCCATGAAGCGGTCGAGCGCCGGGAACATCTCGGGATCGTCTTCGAGGCCGAGCCCGAGCTTGAACAGATAGTAGCGATAGCGGTTCGTCGGCCCGAGGGAGTACCCGAAGTCGTACACCGGAATCCGATCGACGGCCGAGAGGTCGCGGAACAGCGCCTCGTGCGGATAGGGTTTGTCGATGATCTGAATCGCGCACATCGAGCCGATGATACTCGCTTTGCCTCGGTTCGCAAAGTCAAACCTGTGATGGGCCAGCAGGAGACGTGGATCGGCCGGCGCGCACCCCCCGAGGGCCTTCGTTGTGATGGCGGACGGCGCCACCACGCTACGCCGCGTGACGTTTGACGACGGTCGAGAAGCGGACGCAGCGATTGCGCCCGCGCTGCTTGGCGTCGTAGAGCGCCTTGTCGGCAGCTTTGAACAAGGCTTCGCCCGTCATCGCGTTGGTCGGGTAGCTCGCCAGCCCGATCGAGAGCGTCGCCTCGAGCCGCGCTCCGTTGTCGAGCGAGAACGTGTGCCCCTCGATCGCCTTTCGCATTCGCTCGGCCAGCAACGAGGCGCCCTCCTCGTCGGTATCCTCGAGCAGGGCTACGAATTCTTCGCCACCGTAGCGGGCGAGCACGTCGGTCTTGCGCACGACGTCGCGCAGCAGCGCCGCTACCGTGCGCAGCACGCGGTCGCCATTGTGGTGGCCATGGGCGTCGTTGATCGCCTTGAATCGATCGATGTCGGCGACCAGCAGTGTCACCGTCCGTTTGTGGCGCTCGGCGCGCGCCAGCACTTCGGCGAGGCGCGCCTTGAAGGTGCGATGGTTGTAGAGGCCCGTGAGGCCATCGTGGGTCGCCAGCTGCTCCATCGCGCGGTACATTCGGCCGTTGTCGATCGCGACACCGGCCTGATTGGCGACGCCGACGAAGAGATCGCGCAACGCGGCGCCGAACGCAGTCGGGGAGGTGAGTAGCAGGGCGCCGATCACGGCGTGTTTCGCCACCAGCGGGACGATCAGGATCCCGCGCTCCCCTTCGGGTATCGCTCGTCCACGCCCGAGCAGCGTGTCGTCGTTTTCCGGGCGGCGACCGTCGACCGGGAAGGGGTGACGATTCTTCAATGCCACCGAGAGGAGGTTGCCCTCGAGCTCGATCGTCTCCGCGGCGAGCGATCGCAGCACGCCGTTCGCGCGCACGACGCTGCCGCGTGGCGCCGGGTCGTCGCTGAGGACGACCGCCAGCGAAGCCGAAGGGCAGACCTCGCCGATCACCCCTTCGAGGGCGTCGTAGACCTGCTCGAGGGTCAACGCTTCGTTCAATCGCGACGAGGCGCGAAAGTAGTGGAGGTACGTCTCTTGAGCGCCGCGTGCCTCGTCGAGCTGCGCCTGCTGCTGCGAGAGGTTCAGCAGCACCGAGCCGGCACGGCGCAGGTCGACCAGCACCTGATCCGTGAACGGCGCGCCGGACGCCCGATCGGCGAGCAACAGCAGGGCGCTTCGGCCGCCAGCGTCGGCCTCGAGCACGATCCCGGCGAAATGCCGGATCCCTTCGGGGGCGGTGTGGTGCGCGAGCTGGTGGCTGCGCCGCTCGATGTGATTTTGCAGCAGCGGGACACGGCTGGTCCAGAGCGTGGCGATCAGTCCCGCGCGCGAGGAGACGGTCTGGTGCAACGGAAAGCGCACATGTTCGGCCGCCGCCATTCGCTCGAAGCGCTCGGCATCCGCCAAGCGGTAGAGCGAGACCGAGGTCGCCCCGATTTGGCGACGGAGCCACTCGAGGAGCTCGCCCGCTAGCTCCGGCCCGGGTGAGCCGAACGCGGCCTCGCCGCCCGGCCCGTCCGTCGCGCGGCGCTCGCTGTCGTAGGAGGATGCATCAGCCCGCCCATCGCCGTCCACGTCTTCGGTTCGTCCGCGGAGCTCGGCGGCGTCTGCTTCCCCACGCGTTACGTCGTTCGCGGCGACTACTGCTCCGCGCGCAACGACGGTCTCGGCGGACTCGAGGCTCGACACGGGCTCGTGTCGGCGGGTGCGAGCGTATGCCGTTGCCCGTGCTCCTCCGTCGTCGCTCGCGCTTGACCCGCTTCGTCCTCTCCAGGCGAGCCACGATGCGGCGATGAACGCGGCGCTCCAGCCGACGGCGATGGAAGGGGCAAAAATGTGCGAGAGCGAATCGAGGAGACCGATGTACGCGGCGATCGTCAGCGCGCCACCGATTCGAAAGCGAGATGCGACGACGACGACGGCGAGCATCAGTGGAGGATGCGAGATCTCGAGGGCGATCGGTGCTCGATTCAGCGCGTGGACGAGCGCGACGCCGAGCAGCAAGACCCCGTGTACCGTTGCGAGCGGCGAGATCCGAGCTCGGAAGCTTTCGACGAGGACGAACAGTAGCGGCACCGTCTGCAGGAGGTGATACCACCAGCGGTCGAGAACCCCGCCGCGCACCGCGAGCGTCGTGACGACGAGCCATGCGCCGAGCAGCAGCAACGCTAGGGCGCCCCAGCCTTCGGGTCTTGCACCTCGATCGCTCGCCGATCGCGCCTGATGTCGTTCGGATTGCACCGGCCCACCCTTTGGTCACCTATTGTAGATGCGCTCGTGCGGGGGGTCAAGTGATTGCTAGTTGCGGTTTTTCTGTGTGGGAAATCGGAATACCTCGTCACCTTCGCGAATCATATCGAGTTCCTCCCAGGCGAGGTGCTCGAGATATTGGCGATTGTAGCGAAAGCCTTCGATTCGTCTCTGCAGGGTCAGCTTCTCTTCGACCATCGCGCGGTTGAGGCTCGTCAAGCGCTCGACGTCCTGCTCGATTCGTTTGAAGCGCTGGAAGTTTTCGCTGCCGAAAACGTAGACGCCCATCGCGATCAGCAGCACGGAAGCGACGAGATAGATCACCAAGCGTTGAACGATAGCACGGCGCATCAGAAAGCCAATCCTCGCCCTTCAGGTTTCGCATCTTCGCGGTGGCAACGCGTTGCGGCCACTATAGCACCGCGGATCGGGGCTCGCAAGAAAACCGCAGAAACTTCTCCACTTCCAGATGATCGCCCGACGCGCGACGCCGCTGGAGGTCACTTCGACGGCGCGGGCCCTGGAGCTGGCGCCTTGATTGTCTGAATCTTCTCGTAACTCAAGCGGAATCGGCTGAGCGCCAGCTCATTGAGGATACCGAGAATATCGACGACGTGTTGGTACTTCACCGATTTGTCGGCGCGAATCAGAATGATCTCACGCTCGTCGATCTTCTTCTTGCGCTCGACGCTGGCGAAGGAGGAGAGGCGCTTCTTCAACTCGACGAGGGTGATCCCCTTCTCGAGCTCTTCTTTGGGGGTCTCGGCGTTCTTTCGCACGAAGACGTAGCGACCGTCTTTGTTGACCATGATCGTCGTCTGGTCGGTCGTGACGACCTCGGTTCGTTTCGCTGCGACCTTCGGCATCTTGATCACGAAGACGTGCTCCTTCTTGCGAAAGGTCGTCGAGATCAGAAGGAAGATCAGCAACAAGAAGACGACGTCGACCAGCGGCGTGATGTCGATCTTGTCCTCTAGATCGAAGCGCTCTCCGCGGCGGAAGTTCACGGTTTGCCTCCCGCTTCGGCTTCCGGTTGCTGGACGCTCTCGGCCTTTTTCCGCGCGCTCTCGGACGGCGGCATGATCGATTTGCCCGCTCCCGTCGCGTCGATGATCGCGTCGAGAACCTGAAGCGAGCTCTCCTCCATCTCCAGGGCGTATCGGTTGTTGCGGCTCTGGAGGTACTTGAGCAGCAAGAAGGCGATGATCGCCACGGTCAACCCTGCGCCCGTCGTGATCAGCGCCTCCCAGATCCCTCGGGCGAGGACCGATATCTGCGGATTGACTTTCTGGGCCACGTCCTGAAAGACTTTGATCATCCCCGTGACCGTCCCGAGCAAGCCGAGCAGCGGGCTAAGCGTCGAGACGACGCCGAGGACGATCAGGTAGCGATCCATCGCTGCTGACTCGAGCTGGCCCGCCTCTTCCATCGACTCCTTGATCACGGGACGGGGCTCACCCACGTGATTCAGCGCCGACGTGGCGATCGTTGCGAACTGTGAGCCATTGCTGGCACAGCTCGACTTCGCTCCGTTCCAGTCGCGGTTCTTGATCAGCGAGAGCAGGCCGCGGGCGAAGTCGAAGGGCATCACGATTCCTCGGCGTGTGCTCCACATTCGCTCGAGGAAGACCGCGACAGCGATGACCGAGCCCGCGATGATCGGGATCATGATGATTCCGCCCTTTTTCAGAAACTCGTACAGCTCCATTGATCCATTCCTCTTTTTCGTTCAGCCTGAAGCGCTCTGCGTGGTGCGGTTAGTTGTTGAGCGGGAGTCGCACGGTGAACGTCGTCCCGTCGTCGGTCGTCTCATAATCGATCGTGCCCTTGTGCTCGTCCACAATCTTCTTCACGATCGCCAAACCCAGGCCGGTA
>JAGQJP010000616.1 GCA_020430585.1 Myxococcales bacterium
GGGCAACCCGGGATGCGGTGGGATCGCCACCCGCTGCAGGCGTTCGAGGATCGTCTGCTCGCGTTCGCTCAGGGTGATGCGGCTCATCTGGGCTCCTGCAGATCGATGGTGCCGAACCCAATCTACCAGGGCTGCGACGCGGAGACAACCGTCACGAGCGCCAGGTGCGTCCGCACTCTGCCACGTCTGTTCACCCTTCTCCGTTTCGCCCTTTTCATAGCCAACGAACCCGATAGAGCCTCATCATTTTGAAATAACTCACATTTTTCACTCTTGCCCGAGATGGACAAATACACGACAATACGCGGAGAACGCGAGTTTCGCAAAAGAGGGGGACGTCGTGGTTGGATCACGGAGTTGTGCGGCGTGTGACGAGATCAACGACACGAACGCAAAGTTTTGCCGCAAATGCGGTGCGGATCTTACCGAGACCAGCTACCAATGGGCCGCCGGGGGTGGCTTCGACGTGTGGTGGATGCTAGGTGGCGTCGCGGTGATGTTCGGAGTGCAAACCGGCGCGGGCATTCTCCTTGGGCTGATGGGGATCTCGCGGCTCGGGACGCTTCCACTGGTGCTGATCGCGCTGGTCGCCTTCGCGCTTGGTGGGTTCCTCGTCGGGCGGTTCTCGAAGGGGAAGACGATTCTCGAGCCCGCCGTCTCCGCGGTGATCGCCGTCGCGCTCGCGATGTTCGTCAAGGGCCACTTCAATCTGTTGGCGATCGTCATCGGCGGGATCCTGCCGTTCCTCGCGGCCCTCGCGGGGGGCTGGCTGGGCGAAAAGGCACAAGGCACGATCTAACGGCCACGCCGAACCAAGGGGAGAGGAGCCGATGGAAGCCACCGTAACCGCTGTCTGGGCCTTCGTTCCCGCGTTCGCCTGGCTCTACTTCGTCTACCGAAAAGATCGCTTCGAGCCCGAGCCCTTCAAACAGATTCTCAAGGTCTACCTCGCCGGGATACTGGCGACGGTGCCCGCATACTTCGGCAACAAATACGGGGCGTATCTCTTTCCGGACGCCTCCCGCGTCTTCGGAGACACCGCCGGATACGTGTTGCTCATCGTTGGCCCGAACGAGGAGCTGTGGAAGTTTCTCGCGGTCTACCTCGTGATGTACCGCCACGGCGAGTTCGACGAGCCGATGGACGGTCTGATCTACGCTTGCACCGCGGGTTTGGGCTTTGCCGGCCTGGAGAACGTGATCTACGCGTTGCAGATGGGCCCCTCGGTGGTCCTGCTGCGGTCGATTAGCGCCGTCCCGGCACACTTTCTCGACGCGGCGATCTACGGCTACGTCCTCGGTCTGAGAAAATTCGGGCATCGCACGATTGCGATTCCGCTCGCGGTTATCGTCGCCGGACTCGTCCACGGTCTCTACGACCTGTTTGCCCTGGGTAGCAAGTTCGTCGGCCTCTGGGCGTTGCTCGGTCTCATCGCCGTCGTCGCCTGCCAGGCGTTCTGGTTCCGACGCGCGGTTACGCGGCTCCTCGATCTCTCACCGTTTCGACTCGGCGGTGCCGGGATCGCCTGCACCCATTGTCAGGGGCTGACCCCAGGCGACAGCGCGTTCTGCAACCACTGCGGCGTCAGCCTCGCCACGACGATACCCGATTGACGGTTCGGTGGGCTCGAGAGGTGGCGTTCAGATGGCGATGAAGCGGTCGGCGGCGGTCTTGATCGTCGTCGAGGGGCCGACGAAGACCACCTCGTCACCGGCCTCGATCACGGTGTCGCCCCGCGGCACGACGAACTTCTTGCCGCGGATCACCGCGGCGACCACGCATTCGTGGGGCACGTCGATGTCGCGAATGCGTTGGCCCGCAACCTTGGCATTGGCGGGGACGACGACCTCGGTGAGGCTGGCGACACCCGTTCCGATGTCGAACAGATCGGCGACACCCGGTCGATCGAGGAAGTTCTCGACCATCGCCGCGGTGGCCCAGGGGGCGCTGATCGCCGAGATCCCCTCCTCTTCGAGGAGCTTCAGATACTCGGGGTCCTGGACGATCGCGATCACCCGCTTGACCCCGAGACGCTTGGCCTGCAGGCCGCTGATCACGTTCTTGCCGTCGTCGCCGCTGGCGGCGATCGCCACGTCGATGTTCTCGATCCCCACCTGGCGGAAGAGGTCCTCTTTGGTCCCATCGCCTTCGAAGATCGGCACGTTGAAGGTCTGCTCCAACACCTTGCAGCGCTGCGGGTCGGGCTCGATGAAGGTGATCTGATGCTCGGCGGAGCGAAACATCAGATGGTATTCGTCCTTCGCCATCAAGCGCTGGGCGATGTTCTGGCCTTGGCGACCGCCACCGATGATCAGGATTCTCATAGCGGGCTTCCTTTTGGCGAAGACCCGCCGGATCTGGCGGGCCAATTGGGCAAAACCGTTGGCGACCTCTTTGCGATTGACGGGCCGATAGAGATAGATCGCGCTGCCGACGGCGGTGAGAATCCCGCCGAGGGCGAAGCTCCTCAGCTCGAGCGCGGGCACGAAGGCCCAGCAGGAGATGATCCCGAGGATCGGGACCCAGGGGTACCAGGCGACCTTGAACGGTCGGCGCAGATTCGGCATCCGCTGGTGCAGCGCGATCACCGCGTAGTTCACGATCCCGAGGCCCATCAGGTAGCCGAAGTCCGAGACCGAGGCAACGAACTTCACGATCCCCGACGAGCCCGTGACGACGACGACGCCCGCACAGATCAAGAGGGCGACGTGGGGCGTGCGATAGCGCTTGTGGAGCGTCGCGAAGAAGCGGGGAAAGTGGCCGTCGCGGCCGAGAGCGTAGAGGATGCGTGCGCTCGCCCCCAAGGTTACGCTGAAGGCCGAGAGGCTGGCCATGATCGTCGCGAACACCGCCGCCCAACGCCCCCACGCGCCGAACAGCCGCTCGGCGACGAAGATGAAGGGGACGTCGCTCTTGGCGAGCTCGGTGTGATGCACCGTTCCCATCATCACCCAGATCACGAAGACGTAGATCGCCACACCGATGGCGAGGGTGATGAAGATCGCACGCGGGATCGTCCGCGCCGGGTCGATGATCTCCTCGGCGGCGACGGTGATCAGCTCGAAACCGACGTAGGAGATGTAGATCAGTGCCATCGACGGGACGAACTCGCCGTAGCCATGGGGTGCCAAGGGCGTGAGGTTCGGCGCCTCGATGTCGGCGACGCCCAGCGCGGCGACACCGACGAGAATCGCCAGCTCGATCAGGTTCATCACCGTAATCACCTTGATCGCCTCGGACATCCCGCGCAGGTTGACGACGGTGAAGACGACGGTGGTCAAGACGACGACGAGGACGACGCTGACGTCGGGCAGAAAATAGGCGCGGATCGTCACCGCGAAGATCAGCGCGTACATCGCGCAGGCGAGCGTGTTCCCGATCCAGAAGAACCAGCCCGTGAGAAAGGAGATGGGGCGCGGCAGCGTCCGGGCGGTCATCGAGTAGCCGCCACCGGCGAGCGGGATTGCGGCGCCGAGCTCGCTGTAGTTGAGGGCGGTGAAGATGGTGACGACGCCCATCACCAGGTAGACCAAGATTCCGAGTGGACCGACCATCCCCGCGAGCTCGCCCGGGAGCGCAAAGATCCCCGGCCCCATCATCGCGCCGATGCCGATCATCACCGCCAGAAACAGTCCGATGTTGCGCTTGAAGGCGACGCCGTCGCTCATCCATCCTCTCGCGTTGGGCGACTCCCCGAGTCGCGATCCGCCTCTGTCTCACCGCCCTGTCAGAATCTGTCTGTCAGCGAGTATAGCGTGAAATCGCCTCGAAGCGGAGAAGAGAAGTCGCGGCGTGTGGCTCTGGGATTCTCTGCGAGGCGATCATTGAGGGGCGCGATAGAATTCGCGGTTGCGACCGGACATGAAGAGGAAGCCGAGATGGCGGTGTAGCACCAGATCCTCGCGCAGGCGTAGGGAGAGGTGCTTCTTCACCGCGAGCTGCTCGAGCAGCTTCGGCGCGTTCGTGCCGAGGTCGCAGCGCAAGACCTCGATCACGCGAGTCGTCTCGTTCTTGTCGAGGTAGTGGGCGCCGAAACCGGCCTTCTGCGGATAGACGGCGATCCGTCGCCGCGCGCACGGCAGCGTAATCCCCCGCTGCTTGGGCACGCAGGGCGAGTCGTTGGTGCTCTTGCAATAGTCGAGGCTCAACCGCCAGTTGGTGAAGTCGCGCACGAGGCGCCCCGAGAAGCGATGGGTCTCGCGCCACCGACGGCGTGTGAACTGCCGATGGCCGCGGCGAAATCGGGAAAAGCTCGGGCCGAACGACTCGTAGCGTTCGAGACGAACCTCGAGCCGCGCCCGCCCCGAACCGACGGTCAACAGCGCGGTGCCCTTCGTGCGGCTCGACGCCGACGACTGTGAGCAGGCGGTCTGGGAGGTGAGCTCGAAGGCGAGGCGATAGACCTCGTTCGGCGCTGCCGAGTTGGACGAGCCCGCACCGAAGAGCGCCAGCCATCCGACGATCGCGATCCAGTGGGTCATTCGATGGGCCTCCTGCGGGGTTGTCGTCGATCCCGATCCGCCTGGCGACAGACGGACGTCGACCTGGAGATAACGCGCGACGATGGGGAAAATTCCCGCGCTCAGATCCAGGTCTCCGAGTCCTTGGCGACGCGGCGGGCGACGTGGCTCTGGCGAGCGGCCTTGGCAACCGCTTTGGCCACCGCCTTGGAGACTTTGCGGTTGAAGACGCTGGGAACGATGTAGTCGGGCGAGAGCTCGTTGGGCTTGATGATCTCGGCGATCGCATGGGCCGCAGCGCGCTTCATCTCGGAGTTGATGTCCGAGGCGCGGACGTTCAAGGCACCGCGGAAGATCCCGGGAAAGGCGAGGACATTGTTGATCTGATTCGGGTAATCGCTGCGCCCCGTGCCGAGCACGCCGACGATATCCTCGATCTCTTCGGGCATCACCTCGGGCGTCGGGTTGCTCAGGGCGAAGACGATCGGCCGCTCGCGCATCGTCAAGATGTCCTCGCGCCCGAGAAGACGCGGCGCCGAGACGCCGAGGAAGACGTCGGCCCCGCGGAGCACCTCCTGGAGCGTGCCGCTTTTGCCCTCGGGGTTGGTGTGCTCGGCGAGCCAGCTCTTCATCGCGTTGTCGCCGTACGTGCGCTTGCGATCGATCGCACCGGCGCGATCGCAGACCACCACGTCGGAAATGCCGTACTCGAGGAGCATCTTCGTACAGGCCGCCCCAGCGGCGCCCGCGCCCGCGACGACGACCTTGAGGCTCTTGGGATCGAGGGCCAGAACCTTCGAGGCGTTGATCAGCGCCGCCATCACGACCACCGCCGTACCGTGCTGATCATCGTGGAACACAGGGATGTCGAGGCACGCTCGCAGCGCCTCTTCGACCTCGAAGCACTTCGGCGCGGTGATGTCCTCGAGGTTGATCCCGCCGAACGTCGGCGCAACCGCTTTGCACAAGGCGATCAGCCCCGCCGCATCGTGGACGTCGACGCAGAGGGGGAAGGCGTCGACGTCGCCGAACTCCTTGAAGAGGATCGCTTTGCCCTCCATCACGGGCATCGCCGCCTCGGCGCCGATGTCGCCGAGTCCGAGCACTGCCGAGCCGTCGGAGATCACCGCGACGCAGTTACGGCGGATCGTCAGGTTGAAGGATTTGCGGGGATCGTCGTGGATCGCGTTGCAGACCCGCGCCACGCCTGGCGTGTAGGCCATCGACAGGTCGGCGCGCGTCTTGAGCGGTACCCGTGAAGCGATGGAGAGCTTCCCACCGAGGTGCATCAGGAAGGTCTTGTCCGAGACGGACTCGACCGTCACGCCGTCGATCGCGTTCAGCGCCTCAGAGATGCGCCGCGCGTGGTCGCTCGAGCTGCACTCGATCGTGTAGTCTCGCAAGCTCCGCTTGTTCTGGATGTGGACGAGGTCGATCGCGCCGATCGCCCCACCCTGCTCGCCGATCACGCTGGCGATCCGCGCCAGCCAACCCGGGGCGTGGGGACACTGGAGCCGAACGGTGATCGCATACTGGGCGCTCGGTGTTTCTAGTTTGACCATGGAATCACCTCCTTGGGCGTTGACGCCCCACTCCTACCGCACTCGCCGTCGGACGTCGAGGCGATTGTGCCGGCCCGCGCTCTGTGGGCGATGATCCGAGGGCCTCTTTATTTTCGTGACGAGGACAGGTAAAGTTCAAGCCGAAGAGGAGGCCGCCGAGACGAGAGATGGAACGGACGACACATCATCCCACGGAGTTCAATCTCCTCAACGCGCGGCTCGCGCACCTACGACCGGTCAACGGGATGCGCGACCTCGTGCTCGAGCTCGAAATCTCGCGCTTCAACCTCTCGGACCGCTTCCAGGGCAGTGCCCAGCGCCTCTTTGGGCGCGGTCCGTCGCTCGTGGTCGACCTCTTCTGCCAGAACTGCTACTGGTTCGAGAGCCTCAAGCGCTTTCAGGGCTTCGACCAGGCGCGTCACCACCTGCATCGCCGCGACGGTTCAGCGGACGCGCGCCAGTTCGAGATCTGGGATTACGGCGATCACGCCGTCGACGAGTCGGAGCGCCTGCGCTACTGGCGGGCCCTCCTCGGGCGCAGCACGCAGCTGCAGCACTGGTTCTTTCAAACCGCCGTCGACGCCGTCGAGGTGATCGCCGAAGAGCTCACCATGGTCTGCGACCCCGAGCGCCTGGCCCGCTGAGCAGGACGATCCGCAGCTCGTCGAGTCGATCGGAC
The DNA here is from genome assembly GCA_020430585.1 of Myxococcales bacterium. Classification (GTDB taxonomy): domain Bacteria; phylum Myxococcota_A; class UBA9042; order JAGQJP01; family JAGQJP01; genus JAGQJP01. Next base: position 6,702 of record JAGQJP010000616.1, read on the forward strand.
GCGTGGAATTCGAGCGCGTGACGTGGGGTGATCCGGGCGGGTCCGTCGAGGACGATCGGGTGGGCGGGATCGCTCTCGAGACCCATTGCGGCCACGAGCTGATCCCGATGGGGTTCAGGTCTCGCTGCGGCGACGCAGTAGACCGACCCCCAAGAACGCGATCAGCACGCCGCCAAGCGCCAATTTGCCACCGAGGCGCTCCCAGAATGGCAATTTCGGCTTGTCGGGAAATTTCAACCCCTGGGATTTGACGAGATCGCGAAACTTCTGCTCCTCGATGATCAGGTATTTGTCATCTTGGCCGATGTAGCCGCAGAAGCGGCCGTCCCAGGTCCAGACGGGGATGAAAAAGAGCGTGAAGCGCTTCCAGATATAGCCCACGTCGACGTTCTTCTTCTGCCTCACGTCGTAGAAGACCTGATTATCCGGCAGATCCATCACCTTCATGATCTTTTCGCCAGTCCCCCACAAAATCACCTTCGCCGACGCGTTGCTCGCGTAGAACAGCACGCCCAGCACCGCGAGCGCCAGGACAAGATGCCTCGTACCCTTCATTTCCCCTCCTCGAGAATCGTCAAACGCGATTCGTGTGATGCGGTCAGCCCTGAACCGAAGCTGATCGTAGCGATCGGTGGTGCGTCTTGCAACCGGCAATTGCAACCGGCGGATTTGACGAAGCAAGTACCGACCTAGAAGTAGCGGAAGGTCGCCGCGACGAAGAAGCTGATCTGCGGTTTGACCGTCGGCTGCCCGAAGCTGCGGGCGTCGAAGAAGAGATCCGGCTCTTTGTAGCGCAGGTTGGCGACGTTGTAGACGAAGGCGCTGATCTCGAGGTGGTCCTTCCAGAAGTTCTTCACGCGCAGGCCGACGTTGAGGATAATCGCCGGCGGAATCCGCGTCACCTCGGCGTCGGCGTTGGTGAACTCGGAGTATTCGACGTTGTCCTTCTTCGAGACGTTGTAGGGATCGGTCCGTCCGGGCTCGTAGAGCGGCCGAGCCTGCAGGTTGCGGTCTTCCATCCCGCCACGAACCACGATCGTGCTCACCAGCTCGAGATACTTCTTGTAGAGATGCGCGCGGAATCCCGCGGTGATCGTGTGGTTCGGCATGTTGCGAATCGCCCCGGTCTTCGAGTCCTGTCCGAAGAACATGTAGTAGCCGAGCCAGAATTCATGGTCGCCCTTGAAGGTCATGCGCAACAAGAACTCGAGGGTGTGCAGCTCACGGTCGCCGGAGTTGACGAAGCGCCCCTGGACGCGGTTGATCACATTGTTCATCAGGGTGAAGGCATAGCTGGTACGAATGTAGAGGCGGCGGATGACCGAGACGTTCTCGAGGAGCACCATGTTGATCTCGCTCTCGATGGCGCGCGAGGTCTCGACCTTCAGATCGCGGTTGGGCAAGAAGGTCACCTGTCCCGTGACGTTCGGGTTCAGGTGCGTCGACTGGAAATCGGGCGGACGGAAGCCCTCGGCATAGTTCGCCTTGATGTAGATCTTCTTCCAGACGTTCCAAACCAGACCGCCGGAGAAGAGCACCGCGGCGTCGTAGCTGTCGGAGAACTGCCCGCGCACCCCAGCCGAGAGGATCAGCTGCGGAAAAAGCCGCCACTCGTCGACGAGGAAGAGCGCACCGATCGAGCGCCGCGTGTCGAAGGCCGTCTTCTCGAAGACGACACAGGGTCGCACGGGATCGATGTCGGGGCGCAGCTGATACGGCGCGGGGCAGGAGGTCGCCGTCGAGAGCGACGAGGCGCTGAAGTTGCGACTGCGCGCGTTGTAGAACTCGGTGAAGAAGAACTCGCCGCCGAAGAGCAGGTGGTGATTCCCGGGCAGGCGCAGGTCCATGTCGACGTTCGCGCCGACGCGATAGATCCGCTCGATGTCGATCCAGGTCTTGACGCCGTTGGGCGCGATGCTGCCTTTGGGGTAGATCCCGAAGGGTACGAGGCCGAGGCGCCAATCGACCCAGTAGGTGTTGACCGAGAGGCCGAAGCGGTCTTTCCAAAAGCGATCCTTGTACTTGAGGCTAGCCCAGCGCACCCAGTCTTCGCTGCGGGTGACGAGGTCGTGATTCGCGCCGATGTTGGCGAGGTTGGTGAAGTCCATCGTCAAGTGGGTGCCGCCAGGCGAAACGTGGAGATACTCGAACTCGTAGGGCATCGAGACCTCGAGCGAGAACTTCCCGATGTCGACCTTGGCGAAGGTCGAGAGCCAGTGGCTGCGGTTGAGGAACTTCGGCGTCGCCGACTCGTTGATCACCTTGACCGACCAGGAGTTGTTCGGCTCGGGCAACATCCCGTAGATCCGGTTGACGTCGGTCTTCAACCGCGGGCCCTGGGAGGTGAAGTAGGTCACGTTGACGTAGATCTTCAGCAGGTCTTTGAAGAACGAGGCGCCGTAGGCCGCCGAGACCTTGATCGCGTTGACCTCGCCCGGCCCTGTGCCGTAGCCCGCGCTGACGACGAGACCCGGGTTGTTCTTTCCGTCTTTCGTGATGATGTTGACGATCCCGAGCAATGCGTTCGAGCCCCAGAGCACCCCGCCAGGGCCGCTCGTGACCTCGATGCGGCGGATCATCTCGAGGGGGATCTTGTAGTCGAGGGTGATCGTGTTGCGCATCGGCTCGACGATGTTGATCCCGTTGATCAACACGAGCAAGCCGCGCGGAATCCCGCGAGCGAAGCTCTCTTTGAACCAGCCGTGCCCCTCCCAGCGGTCACCGTGAAAGCCCGGAACGTGCTGGAGCACTTCGTTGATCGTGCGAAAGCCGCGCTCGTGGAGCTCTTTCTCGGTGATGACGGTGATGATCTGCGGCGCCTCTTGAATCGTCGTCTTGACCTTCGCCGCCGAGAGCACGACGTTGCGAGCGTCGATCTCGAACTCTTCGAGGAGGATCTGTGGGCTGTCGCCGGGCTTCGGGGCACCCTTGAGCTGAGCCTGTGCGGACGTGGCGATGAACGCCAGCAAGGTGAAAGTGACAAGCCAAGGCGCCACGTGGTCCATTGTGCCCCCTTCCGTTCCAAGCCATGTCGAGTATGGGTCGAGCGTATCAGCCGCCCGCACCGCTGTCAATTGGACGCGACGCCGATCGCGTGGAATCTGAAGCGCTCTTCGATACGCTGGCGAGCGACCTGATCGCGGTGCAGCCGTAGCGGCTTGCGTTCGGTGTGCAGGCGCGGCAGCTTGGCCTCCCACAGATGGTTGTAATCGAGCAAGGCGACGCGGGCGATGCCGAGTTGGCGCAGTCGCGCGGCGAACGCATCGATTCGATCGTCTGTGGTGTTGAGGCCCGGAATCAGCGGGATTCGCACCGTGAGACGCGGCCTCTGGCGTGCGGCGAGGCGTTCGAGGTTCTCTTCGATGTGGCGCGAGTGCGAGCCACTGTAGCGCTCATAGGACGCGCTGTCGGGGAACTTGAAGTCGAAGAAGAGCTCGTCGATCCACTCGAGGAGGCGCTCGATCTTCTCGAAGCGATAGTTGCCAGCGGTCTCGAGCAGGACGTGGAGCCCCTTGGTCTTGCAAAGCGGGAGAAACGCTGCGAGAAAGTCCGACTGGAGGACGGGCTCTCCCCCCGAGAGCGTCAGCCCACCGCCCGACGAGTCGAAGAAGGCGCGATCGGCGAGCACCTCGGCGAGCAGCTGTGACGCGCTGACGCGGCGGCCGATTTGCCGCAACGCCTCGGCCGGGCAGAGCGCGGCGCAGCGTCCGCAGGCGTCGCAGCTCGACCAGTCGATCCGCTCGACGTCGCCCTCGCGAATCGCGTCGCGGGGACAGACGTCGAGGCAGGCGCGACACTCGATGCAGCGCTCGGGGTAAAACGCCATCTCGGGGCGTGGATCGATCGACTCGGGGTTCTGGCAGAAGACGCAGCGCAGGGTGCAGCCCTTGAAGAACACGACGGTGCGAATCCCGGGGCCATCGTGGAGGCAGAAACGCTGGACGTCGAAGATCGTCGCGGGGTTCATCCGCCCACTCCGCAGCTGCAATCGTGGAGGGTGCGACCGATCAGCTCGTCCTTCATCGCCTCGGTCAGGTCGTTGAAATAGGCCGAGTAGCCCGAGATCCGCACCACGAGACCGCGATGGCGCTCGGGAAAGCGCTTGGCGTCGATCAGCACCGCAGGATCGACGACGTTGAGCTGGAGCTGAGCACCGCCTGCGGCGAAGTAGCCCCGAACGAGCCCGTCGACGACGCGCTGTCCCGCCTCGTCGGCGATGAAGCGCGGATCGAGCGACTGATTGAGGACGCAGCCGTTGGCGATGTGCCGGGGCTCGATCGCCGCCGCCGAGAGCAACGACGCGGTGGGTCCGCGGCGATCCCAGCCATTGGTCGGGGAAATCCCGTTGGCCAGCGGCTCTGCCGCGAGGCGCCCGCTCGGCAAAGCGCCGAGGCGCCGACCGAAGCCCTGATGCGTCGTCATCGACCAGAAGCCCGCGAGGTATCGACCGCCGCGAGGATTGCGAAACGCCGAGACCACCTCATCCACGAGACGTACCGTCCAGCGCGCGAGCTGATCGCTGCGCTCGCTGTTTTCACCGTACTTCGGGATGCGGTTGCGGATTTCGCGGTGCAAGGCCTCGTGGCCGACGAAGTTCGCGTCGACGATGCGCATCAGCTCGCCGAGGGAGAGGCGACGCTCGCGAAATACCAGCTGCTCGACGACAGCCAACGAGTCGGCGCAATCGGCGAGCCCAACAGCTTGGATGCCGCTCGAGTTGTAGCGCGCGCCACCCGCTGTGACGTCTCGTCGACGTTCGACGCAGCCCCCGACGACGGCCGACAAGAAGGGCGTCGGGCGAATGGAACGGTGCGCCGCCTCGATCTCGTTGTTCGCGGCGACCACTTCGGCGATGAGGTCGCGCAGCCGCTCGCGGAAACGCGCGAGGAGCTCGTCGAAGGACGACGGCTCAGCCTCTCCGCGGGCCGGCGCCTCTCGACGACCCGCTACGAGGCCGTCGCCCAGGGCGAGGAGCAGCGCAAAGGGAACGTTGACGAACGCCGCCCCCGCCGCGGGGAAGCTGCGATAGGGCACGCCCCATTCGGCGCAACCCACGATCGAATAGTCCGCGGCGTCCCGCGGGGCCACACCGTGAGCCATCAGCGACGGCACAACCACGGCGTCGTTGAAGAGTGCGGGAATCCCGCCGCCTCGCGCCAGCGTCTGGTAACAGAGCGCCCGAAACCGCGGATCGCTACTGCGATGGAAGCGCGCGTGGATATTGGGCTGCCGCAGACGCATCTGGTCGTAGGCGCGCAGGATCAGGACGGAGAGCTCGTTGGTCGCGTCCTCCCCCGAGGGTGTCGTGCCGCCGATCGTGATCCCCGAAGCCGACGACATGCCGCTGAAGAACTCGGTCGCCCGCTCGAAGAAGAGGGGCAGCCCCTCGGCGGCCTTTCCCAGAAAGCAACCCACGAGCTCGACGGCACGCGCGCGGGTCAGTCGTCCCGCCTCGAGATCGGCGCGGTAGTACGGATAGAGATACTGGTCGAGACGACCAAAGGAGATCCCGTGCTGAAAGCTCTCGTGATGCAGCATCGCGTGGGTCAGCCAGACGCTCTGCAGCGCTTCGTGGAACGTGCGGGCGCCGAATTCGGGGACGCGGCGACAGATCTGCGAGAGCTCGCGCAGCTCGGTCCGCCGCCCCTCGCTGGTGGCACGCTCGGCCAGCAACGCGAGCCAGCGGCTCCACCGCCTGGCGTGGGCGATCGCCCCCTCGCAGGCGATCAGCGCCGCGCGGAGAAAGGCTCGCTGCTCTTGGCCCGGCGAGCCTCGACCGTCCTCGTTTTCCGTCGACGTTCCGAGCCGCTGTCGCTTGCTGGGCGTCGTCGCTTCGAAGCGCTGTAGCTCGCGGCCGATCGCAGCGGCGATGGACGACAAGCCGCGCCGGGCGACGCTCGGATAATCCGGGGTCAGATGCGAGATCCCCGAGAACTGGGTGAGCACGAAGGCGCGGCCGTCGAGGAGGCGCTCGGCCAATCTCGGAGTCGACTGGGCCAAAAGCGCCCGCGAGAGGACCGAGCGAGCGAAACAGAAGGGGAAGACGCGCTCGTCTAGCGCCGCGATCTGCTCCGGGGTGACCTGCAGCGGGTTCACCGCACGCGTCGAGAGACCCCGCAGCTCGGGTGCGAGCAGATGTCCGCTGTAATCGGGATGCAGCGCCGCCCCGAGACGCACCGAGGTCAGGTTACCGACGATCAGCTCGCCGCGATGGACCGCGAGCGGCGCGCGCTCGAGCCCGTAGGCCAGCGCCCGCGCGAGCTCGACGATCCACGGTTCGCGGTGGGCCCCGTCGAGCAAGCGATCGACGCCGCGCAGAACCGTGTCGAGCGGTCGGACCCACAGGGGCCGGGCTCCTCCGCTCGAGGCGCGCCCGAGCGCCCAGCGATACGCCCGCCAACGAGCGCGCTGCAGTGCGCGGGCGAACGCCGAACGGCTGCGGCCCTCGAGGTACTCGCCAAGGGACTCGGCCTTTTGCGTGCAGAGCGCGTAGGGCGCCGCCAACAGGTCGCCTCTCAGCCGCCCGAGACGCTCGATCGGCGGCAGGGGGTCAAAGGCGCGCTCGTCGATCCCCGCTCGAGGGGTTGTGACACTCGGCACGTCGACCTGCATCGGACCTCCTCCCCGTGTTCCTGGAGCCGCTGGGTCTGCTCGCTCGGGGGCCTGCGTCCACCGGCGGCGGCCGGCACCAGGACTCGTCTCAAATTGTGAATGACGTTCGCAAAAAAGTCAAGAACCGCAACTCCAGGGCCGCCATCGGAGCGCTTCTGGATGCGGGATTTTGACATCTCGGGCCGATCCCCTACAATGGTCCCATAGTCTGGCAACACGTGTTCGAGGCGCTCGAATCCTGGAGTTTCCGGAGCATCCTGAGCCTTGTATTCGATTCGGCAGGACCACCGTCGATGAATCGCTCGACCGTCGTATCACGGATCGCCCACGACAGCGTGCTCCACGCGCCGTCGATCATGCCGCGCCAACCCTGGTGGGCCAACCTCGCTTCGAATTTCTATCGCCAACCCGAAGGCTTCGAGCTCGATCTCAGCGATCACGTGCGCGTCACGTCGACCGCCGCCGTCGACGTTCTGCTACGAACGCTCGGCGCCTCGACGATCGGGATGACCGCGGTTCCCATCGGATTTCACCCGTTGAAGCTCTGGTCGATGTTGAAGGACGCCGAGTTCTACAAATCGCTCGCCGACCGAGCCGACCC